>NZ_MUFK01000020.1:0-52137 GCF_001996085.1 Salinivibrio sp. PR5 | reverse complement strand
ATAGATGTATTTATTCAGTATTTATGACTAAATAAACATTTACATCGCATGCATGATTCGGTAATCTCGATTGCAGATAGTCACTGTGAGTGAATAATTAATCGACAATTCGTCGTTTTGTCACGGTGATACAAATAAAAATTCAGGATTCAGACGTATGCAAAAAACTGACTCTCTCTCGACGACGGTGCCTTCGATGAGAAATATTCTGATGTTCGCCATCCCATCGCTTCTTGGCTTACTTCTCTTTATGACGCCGGTAAACTTCGGCGATGGTGTCACTATTCCCATTGCGGTCATGGCCGGAAGCGTTCTTGATTTATTGGGCGGCTCGGCAACTGCTGTGGTCACCGCATTGGTGGTTTTCAGTGCGGTCACCTCATTGATTGTTACGCTAACAAAACCCCGCTTTATTACTCGCCACGGTTTTCTCAACGGCCTATTTAATGTTTCACCGATTTGGCTAGCCACCCGTGTGATCGGTGGCGTATTTGTTGCCATGACCTTCTTCGGTTACGGGTCTGAACTTATCATGGGTGAGCTCACTGGCGCGTTCGTGCTTAATGATTTGCTGCCTATCCTGCTTTCTGTGTTTATTTTTGCCGGATTGCTGTTGCCATTGCTGACCAGTTTTGGCCTGCTGGAAATGTTAGGCGCCGTTTTCACCAAAGTGATGCGTCCATTGTTTGGCTTGCCTGGCCGCTCGGCGGTTGACTGTGCGGCATCGTGGTTAGGAGACGGTAGTGTCGGTATCTTGATGACGAGCAAGCAATACGAGCAAGGTTTTTACACACAGCGTGAAGCCGCGGTTGTCGGCACCACCTTCTCAGCGGTATCGATCAGCTTTAGCTTGGTTGTGATCGCCCAAGTTGACTTGATGCACATGTTTACTTGGTTCTACTTGGCGGTGTGTCTGGCGGGGATTGCTGCAGCGATTATTGTTCCTCGTCTTCCGCCACTTTGCTGGAAAAAAGACGAGTTGATTGACGGCTCAACCCGCGAATCGAACGAAGAAGTGTTGCCTGAAGGTCATACTACGCTGAGCTACGGCTTACAGTGCGCGCTTAACCGTGCTGAAAAAATTCGCTCGGTGAACAGCGTACTCAAAGAAGGGGCTCAAAACGCAGTTGACATGGTACTGGGCGTACTCCCTGTTGTGATGGCGATTGGTACAGCGGCATTGATGGTGGCTGAGTACACCAGTATCTTTAACGTACTGGGTGCACCGTTTGTTCCTTTGCTTGAGCTGCTGCATATTCCCGAGGCGGTCAAAGCATCAGAAACTATGGTGATTGGTTTTGCGGATATGTTTATCCCTGCCATTCTTGCCGCGGAAATTGACAACGAGATGACTCGCTTTGTGATTGCAGCGATGTCTGTCACCCAGCTGATTTACATGTCAGAAGTTGGTGCTTTGCTGCTAGGCAGTAAAATTCCAGTCAAAATCTGGGAACTGTTTGTGATCTTTATCTTGCGTACCTTGGTGACCTTACCGGTGATCGCGGGTGTCGCACATTTGATTTTCTAAGCCGATAGGCCAAGAACAGTCTGTTAAGCGCCTCGCGTTTTCAACGTGAGGCGTTTTTTTTGGGTCACGAATTCATGCAGTAGCACGTTATGCTTGGTATGGTAAATGGGCGCGAACTATCTGGCATGTTACCCCTCGTCTATCACCAACATGATGAGCGGTAAGGGTTTAATAAGGAGATGGGATGAAAATAGTGACACTTCATGGGCTGTACATGCACGGTGTGTTTTTGATCCCGCTAAGTGAACGCCTAGAAAAGCAAGGACATGAGGTACTCAACCTTTCTTATAACACCCTAGATCCGGACTTTGAGCAAATT
Organism: Salinivibrio sp. PR5; assembly: GCF_001996085.1. Classification (NCBI taxonomy): domain Bacteria; kingdom Pseudomonadati; phylum Pseudomonadota; class Gammaproteobacteria; order Vibrionales; family Vibrionaceae; genus Salinivibrio; species Salinivibrio sp. PR5. Next base: position 50,290 of record NZ_MUFK01000020.1, on the reverse strand, counting down.
GCTCGTCGCATCAATGCGTTTATTGATCATCAGCCCACTATTTTAATCGGCCACTCGATGGGCGGGCTGATTATTCGCCGCTATTTGGAGCAGAGTGCGCAACTAGACGATAACCCTGCTGATGCGGTGCACGCGGTGATTACCCTCGGCACCCCCCATCAAGGCGCAACACTGGCCAAAGTGTTTGATGATTTAGGGTGGGGCGGCTGGCTGTTCCAACGGAGCCAATCTATTTTATTGCCCGATGAGGTGATGCCCTGGCAGGGATTACCGCCTTTGCACAGTATTGCCGGAAATTGCCCGTGGGGCCCAGCATCGCTGCTGATAAAGAACCAAGTTTGCGACGGCACTGTGCTGGTCGAAGAAACCAAAATCGAAGGCATGAGCAGCCATGATATTTTTCCGCTCACCCACATTGCATTGCTTTTTTCTCGTCGGGTGAGCGATAAAGTGATCGCCATTATCGACAGCTACCAGCCTGCTTCCGAACCTGCCGCACAAGTTGAACCCTAACGCTAATGTGACGGAACCTCATCGGCGAGCCAGCGAGCAATAAACGTTCCCTCAGGATCGTATTGTGCAGTTTGCTTATCGAGATTAAACCGACGACTGCCGCGAGGATCTGCACCGACACCAGCGAGGTATTGCCAATTACCATAGTTAGCGGCGACATCGAAATCAATCAGTTGTTGCTCAAAGTAAGCAGCGCCGTAACGCCAGTCCACACCTAGCTCATTCACCAAGCAGCTCGCGACTAATTGACGACTCCGGTTCGACATCCAGCCTGTGTGTTTTAGCTGGCGCATGGCAGCGTTGACGATCGGAAAATCGGTATTGCCTTCACGCCATGCCATAAAGGCTTCGGCATAAAACGTGGTGAGCGGACGTTTATCGGCAATGCCTTTAAAACGGAAAAAGCGGGCTCCGTAGTGATACAACATCCACTGGAAATATTCCCGCCATAGGAGCTCAAAATAGAGCCAATAGGTGGACTCATTTTTCTCCACATTGCGCTCATAACGGTCCAGCTCTGCAGCGACCCAACGCACAGACAAACAACCATTGGCTAGCCATGCGGATAAACGGGATGAAAAATCCCAACCATCCAAACCATTTCGCGTCTCTTTGTAGCGTTGAATACGATGGGTATCCCACAAGTAATGATTCAGTTGCGCGCGGCCAGCAATCTCTCCACCTTGATAAGGGGCAATACGGCGATCCGATAAAGGCGCGGGCTCGGTAACTATGCCATCGATAGGGCGCGGTAAGGACTCTGGCACCGCAAGCGGCAAACGTGGCGGAATGTCGCGCTTTTCGACCGCTTTTCTAAATTGCGTAAAGGTGGCAGGAATATCGGGTAAATCAAAGGGTAACTGATGCTGACTAAACAGCGTATGTGCATCAGACACCACCACACGCTGTGGAAACCGGCTAACAAGGGTATCTATTTGCTGGCGCTCAAAGGGGCCTGGGTGATCGGTGACGCCAATAACATCAATCTGGTGTTGGGTACACAGGTCGGCAAGCACTTCCAAAGGTGCCCCTGTTCTAATGATAAGCTTTTGTCCCATGACATCGAGCGCACGATGAAGCTCGATAAGGCTTTGCCACAAAAACGCTTCGCGCTGAGGGCCGAGGTGTTTACTTTGGAAGTGATCCGCGCGTGACCAGCGTGGATCAATGACAAACACACAGGTAAGTTCGTCACAGCTCGAAGCAAGATTGGCGAGAGCAGGGTTGTCATGAATTCGAAGGTCGTGGCGAAACCACATCAGTCCGCGTTGCATGTTGATCTCCTTTTTCTCGCCAATACGCCGAGAATCGACATCCAGATTGATCAGTAAGTATGGATGCCGATGTTTTAAACAGCGAATTGGGTCTAGGATTAGATCTGTCGTTGACGTTGCGCCCAATAGCCAACAAACACAAAGATACCTACCACGGCGCACATTAGCCATTGATCAGGCCAGGCGCGCATTTTCGCGGCGAGCCAAGGAGACACTGCCACAATAAATGCGCCGTAGCCAAATGCATTGATGCCGATAAACACCAAGGTGCGGACAAAAAAGTTGTGGCCGGTCAGTAAACGACGCAGGGTACGGTTAATGTCGTTACCAAACACCACCAATAAAGATGCGGTGACCGCAATGGCGATTTCGTTTAACCAAGGGGTTAGCCAAGCACCGCCTTGGGCAAGCCAAGAGATAATAATATTCATAATTCGTCACACTCTGTAGAATGCTGCTAGGTTACTGATTTCTACTAGCGACTTCCAGCCTCAACGCAAGTCGCGCGCGGTAAGGAGAAAACATGAGAATTGCCTCAATAGGGTTGGGTGACATCGCCCAAAAGGCATACCTGCCACTACTTGCAAGCTGGCCCGATCTCGACTGGGTCTTGTGTAGCCGCCAAGCCGATACACTCGCGAAATTGGCGCAGCAGTATCGGGTAGCGCACACAGCAGCCAATGTTGAAGAAGTGTTGGCGCTGAACCTGGATGGGGTGATGATTCATGCTGCCACTCATGCTCATCCGGCGTTGGTGCGTCCGTTCTTAGCCGCAGGTATTCCCGTGTTTGTCGACAAACCGGTGGCCCAATCGGGGGCGGATGTTGAAGCCCTCTTTAACCTTGCAGAAAAGCATAATACGCCTTTGTTTGCAGGATTTAATCGCCGTTATTTGCCGTTGTTAAACGCCCATTTAAACGGCCAGCGCCCAGAAGATGAACTCGGCTCGCCATTGTTATCGTTACGGTGGGAAAAGCATCGTCATGCGCTGCCAGATGCGCCTCGTCGGTTTATTTTCGATGACTTTATTCACCCGCTTGACAGTATTAACCTGCACGGTGACATGAACATTGATGAGTTGGATGTGTTTGCCCAGTTTGATGAAGGACTGCTCGCGCGTTTAGATGTTCGTTGGCATCGCGAGAATAGCTTATTTGAAGCCAGTATGAATCGCCAATACGGCGCCACCAAGGAAACCATTGCCGCAGCCTATCGTAACGAGTGCTACTTCTTTGATGGATTTACGCGCGGTGAGCGTATGCAAGACAATCAAGTCGCGCAATTGTCTCTCCCTGACTGGACAGGCATGCAGGCCAGTAAAGGGTTTGAAGCCATGTTGACCCACTGGTTTGAGGTGGTCCAAACGGGCCGGATCGATGCCGCTATTACCGCACGCAGTGTGGCCTCTCATTGGGTGGCCGAAGACTTAGTCGCCTACTGTGAAGCGCTGCGAGACAATGGTTAATTCGCTTGCATGATTAGGCTGTTTTTACGCGCTCTGCCGTGAGGTAAGGCATTAGCAGGGCTCGCACATTTAAAGTGACATCCAATTTGGCAGCCAGCAAATATAGTCCCGCAATTTTACGATGCAAAAATAGCGCATCCGCCGGCGGTGTGTGCCAATAGCCTTGCTCCATACTCAGCGCCATCCCACGGTTACGTAAACGGGTGGCTAGATCGGCTTGACCAAAATTAAAGGGTGCATCCGTCGCTATTGGTTCACAGGCGGTGTTCACAAGCTCAAGTACACTGGCTTTTTGCTCCGGTAAGATCGCCTCGGCAAAAAAGCCAATCTGAGTCAGCGCTGCGTCAATGCCGGGGTTATCTTTTTCAATGGCAGCTAAGAACAGCTTACGGTAGCCCTCAGTAAATCGTGAGGTGTACTGACGAGTGGCACCAAAATCGAGCAAGACGATACGGCCGCTTTCTGGTTGGTATAAATAATTGGCGAAGTTAGGATCCGTTTGCACTTCCCCAAACACAAACACCTCTTCAAAGAGTAGGATGAAGAGTTGGCTCACCGCACGATGACGCACTGCAGGCTCGGCTTTTGTTAGGGTTTCAATCGGCTCGCCCGCCATATAATCCATGATCAACACGCGATCTGTGGTTAAGGTTGAATGGACAGTGGGCACTACCAAATCCGTATGAGTATTCAGCCGCTCGTGAAAGCGCAGCATTGCATTCGCTTCTTTACGATAATCGGCTTCATCGTGCAGTTGTTGCTTCGCTTCATCGAGCAAGGCTTGGTAATTCGCTTCTTTGGGGATCAGGCCACTTAAGCGCAGTAGGGTGATCACATTATCCACATCGCTATCAATGCTGTCTTTGATGCGCGGGTACTGGACCTTCACCGCTACCTTGTCACCAGCATCGGTATAGGCTTCGTGCACTTGGCCTATCGACGCTGACGCGATGGGTGAAAAACGAAAGTGGGTAAAAGCTTGCTTCCATTCGGGCCCCCACTGCTCGGTGAGTACTTGGTTAAGCTGGGTAGATGGCATAGGCGTGGCATGATTGCGTAATCGAGCCAGTAAATCACTGAGCTCGGGTGGGATTAAATCGCCCGCATCCATCGACAATAACTGACCGACCTTCATCGCTGCACCGCGCAAATCCGCCAGTTTGTCCGCTACATGGGCGATATTAGCCGGCGACATCACCAAATCTTTACGGCTCGGCCGATTGCCTTGTGCAAACTGCTTCGCACCTTCCCACGCCACATTCGACGCCACACGCCCCGCTAGGGAAGCCAACGCTCCTAACCGAGAATACCGCCCATGAGGAACCTTGCTACTTTTCATCACCGTCTCCTTGTCAACCACTAAAGATACGGAAAAAGCAGGGGAATGGTTTGGTGGAGATTTACACTGATCACACTATCCTTGTTTATTGCGCTCGTTCCCACGCTCCTGCGTGGGAATGCATATTGAGGTAAGATAGTCACCAAATCACCGAGCGCATGTAATTAGGCTACATGTAGGAACCGTTGAAATGCTGTAACCTAGTTTTGTGCAATAGCTTGCTGTGCACTTAAGTCCAGTGACTATGTTGAGTTCATGGTTAGCGGCTTTGAGTCAATTGACTCTATTTAGAGCAAGTTTTTGCACACTTAACTAGAAGTTTCTTTATTTCCACGCTGACCATAAGTTGTCAGTAGGTAGTCAACAAGCTCTACTATGGCGCTACTAAGCACTTCCGTATCGTCCTGCCTAACTGGACAGTTGAGAACAAATCGGTTATTTTCGACGCGAAACCATGCTGGTGCCGTTTTCGTCTCCTTGGTGAAAGCAGCTATCGGATTATTTTTCCAATAGGCTAACCAAGCGGTAGAATTTGCGGGTTCTCCCTTCATTTTATTAAGGATATCGCGCTCAGCAAGGAGAGGGTAATGCTGCAAAAGATACCAGCTTTTTTCTGCCAAGTCGTTTAGGCTAGGGGGCGTAAGTAGGCCATCGAGTGCTATAAAAGCCCGCAATGTTATCGCTTTAAAATATTTGGTCATGCTTGTTTTTTGTACGCCCTTTCGCAGAAATTCAAAATATGGGATTAGTTTCTGCACTTCCTTGTCATCTTTTTCGTAGGCAGCCACTAGTTCAAACCAGCTACCATGATTTTTATCGGCTTTCTTCAGGCTTTTGTACTCATGATAAAATTCGGTTGCTGTTGGCCTATGTCCCAGTTTTTGCTCCAAGTACATCAAATCTTCTAAAGCTGTTGTGCGCTGTTGCTCCGCTAATTTCTGCCAGAAGTCTGTTATTTCTAGATCAAAGTTGGTAAAGCAGCCTTTTGGAAGCTCCGGAGATTTCACCTTCTTCACGGCTTGCCGGATGCTTGAAGCTCCGAGTATGGCCATAGGCTTCAATAGGAAGCTGTGATGGTTACCGATAAAGTCCATAACAACTAAGTGAGTTTTATTCTCTGCCAATCGTAAGCCTCGGCCCAATTGCTGTAGAAATACAATCTTAGATTCACTGGGGCGTAACATCATAACAGTATCAATGCTCGGTAAATCTACCCCTTCATTAAACAGGWCAACAGTGAATAAGACTTTCAGTTGTCCGTCTTTTAGGAGTGATAGAGCTTGATTTCGACGCAAAGGTGACTTGCTATGAACTGCGGCAGATGTGACGCCATGGCGATTAAAATAATCTGCCATATAATCGGCGTGTTTGGTGGATACACAGAATGCTAAAGTGCGATGCTGTTTGTATTTATTCCAAGTCTCAAGAGCATGCTTAGCTCGAAGTTGGCTGGCAAACTGATGCTCCAAAGCTTCGGGATCAAATTTACCATTCCGCCAAGGTATAGAGGTGTAATCGACATGACCATCCCAGATCCCGTAGTAATGGAAAGGCACTAAAGCGCCATTGTCTATGCCATGAACTAGGTTGCGTTCAAAGACTAGATTATTATCACACAGACTCAGAATATCAGCTTGGTCACTTCGTTCCGGCGTTGCGGTAAGGCCCAGCATAAATTGAGGTTTGAAGTAATCAAGCAAGATACGGTAGATTGGCGCGCTTGCATGATGAAATTCATCGACTACAACGTAATCAAAATGGCTCGGATCAAACTGGGCTAGATGCTCTTTTTTCCCGATGGTCTGAATAGATGCGAATAAGCAGTCAGCATCTTTTTGACGTACCTTGCTAGCGTAAAGTCCCGTGCTGTAGTCCGGCAGTAGCTGAGAAAACGTACTCTGAGCCTGTCGTAAAATTTCCTCCCGATGAGCAACAAACAAGACTCGTTCAGCTTTTATCTGCTGTGCATCAAAAGCACTTAACCAAGTTTTCCCCATTCCCGTTGCTAGGACAACTAAACCCCGAAGATACCCCTGTTCTCTAGTGTCAGCCAAAGCTTTTAAAGCTAGCTCTTGGTCCGGTTTTGGGTAGATAGCCTCTTTTATTTCTGAAGGAAACAAGTGAGTCACTTGAGGTGGATTACGCCGTACAATATATTGCTGGACCCATTCAAATGTCAGCTCGGTGGTCTGGTGGTGATGAAAGATATAATCAAATGCCTGACGTATTCGGGAAAACTGGTTTTGACTATAGCTGTTATCCTTGATGAGATCATAGCGTAAGGCCCACTCATGGGCGTTAGTCAACGCTTGTCGACTGAGGTTATTTGAGCCGATGAAGGCACAGCCTTCTCTTTGTTCATTGCAGATAAAAATGTACGCTTTCATATGAAAGCCATCGTTCGGTTGACATTGATAGACCCGCAACTCCGCCCCAGGCAGACTGAGCAGTTGTTCTAGCGCTTTTGGATCAGTGATATGTAAATAGTCAGATGTCAATATCTTGAGGCTTGCTCCACGTTCAAGCGCTTCATGGAGGGCATCTAAAATAAGGGTAAGACCGCTAAGGCGGATAAAAGATACCGTTATTTCTATTTCATTGGCATGATTGATAGCATGGAGTAGTTGAGGCAATAAGGGCTGCTGCGATCCGGTCGTGAGAACATCCGGATGTTGAGTTAAAGTTGAAACTTCTTGTCCTGACACTGAGCTATATCCTGTTAATGACGAGCTTATCAAAATGGATTGACCGAATAATGACATACTGTAATACAGTTAAATCCTCCGTTCACTACTATAACGAGCATGCCGCTACTTTTATATTTACAACTCAAAAGGTTGATATGAGTAATCTCTACCAGCAACTGACTCCGTTACTACCAGTTGGAGCTGCTATTCTTGATGCTGGTTGTGGTTCTGGACGTGATGCGTTGAATTTTAAAAAAATGGGGTTTGACGTTGAAGCGTTCGATGCAAGTAAAGCTATGTCGGAGGCTGCATCGCAACTTGTTGGGCACAAAGTACACTGCTGTACGTTCATGGAGTTCTCATCTCAAAAGAGCTTTGATGCGATCTGGGCCTGCGCAAGTTTGCTTCATGTCCCTCATAAACATTTGCCAGAAACTTTTGAACATTTGGCTCAATTCCTTTCAAACGAGGGGAAATTTATCGTCAGTTTTAAATATGGAGACTCTGAGCGTCAAGAGGGAGAACGTCACTTCACGGATATGAATGAAGAGCGTTTTGAACAGGTCATTCGGGATGTCGGTGGTCTAACTATAAGAAAAACCTGGCTTACATCAGATAATAGGCCACAAAATGAGACAATGTGGTTTAATGCCATTTTACATAAACTTTAAAGAAGTCGCTATTTGCCTCTATCGCATAAGGTTGGTTAGCGTATGGTAATTGGATGACGTACTGAAAAAGCAGGGGAATGGTTTGGTGCTAATTACAAGCTCTTGATTTTAAAGCGCAACTCACCGGATAATTGCCAACTTGTACGTGCTTAGCTTCCTACTCCTGCGTGGAAGTGACGTAATCGTTATAAGCATGGATGAGAGTCTTTTATAGAAGCTTGATAAAAATAAAAATGAAGTCACTATTACTAAAAACACTTATAAGCTTAATACTCTTTGTTGCTCTTCCTTTTCTAGTCAGTTTCGGGACCATAAAGCTGTTTTCAAACTACGAATACTGGGGTTTCAGCGAGTACAAAGCAGGTATTCACACTGGTGTGATAACGTTTATCTCCATCATGACGTCTAAGGTCTGTGCATATCTAGACCGTAAAAATAGAGTCATTAACACAGAGCGAAGTCATAGTGCGCTCGATAATTGATCCTATGTTCCTCTCTCCACAGATAATCATGGGATGAAAAATCACACCCGCGCCACGATATGACACGGTTCCTACCAGTTACATGACACTTCAACCAGTATCACAGCTTCGCTAATTGAGTGTCGCTTAGTTCATAGAAAACAGCTGGTTATATTTTATCCTGTCTAGCTAAGTAGTAGCATTTGCTTACAAAATTAGTCTGTAGGGTAAATGCTCATGAAGCTGATGTTTAAAACAAAAATACTGCTGCTTGCCATTGTGCCGCTTATTGCTTCGATATTGATTTTGAGTGCGATCACGGCACATAACGAGCGGACATTAATAGAAGAGAACATTGCCACGTTTCGGGAAAAATTAGTCAACGAGCGTAAAAAACAACTCGAAGAAGTGACTCAGGTGGCGGAGAACATTGTCAAACGCATCAACCCCGGTGCCAGTGAGGCACGTCTGGCGGCGCTTAAAACGGCGCTTACTGATGTGCAGTTTGGCGAAGCGGGTTACTTTTTTATCTACAACAAACAGGGGATTAATGTGTTTCACCCTGTTAAACCAGCCCTTGAAGGGAAAAACCTGATTAATTTTACCGATCCTAAAGGCAACAAGGTTATTCAGGGCCTGCTTGAGGCCGCACAGCGAGGCGATGGCTTTTTCAATTTTATGTTTGACAAGCCCGGCGCTGACCAGCTGATTGAGAAAATTGGCTATGCGGTGATGATCAATAACGGACGATGGTTGCTGGGTACCGGTGCCTATATCGATGATATCGAGCGAGAGGTAGCCGCTTATCGTAGTGAAGCAGAGCAAGCACTGGATGCTCAAATATGGCGTTTAACCTTGCTTGGGTTGGGCACGGTGATTATCACGGTGTTGCTAGTGAGCTGGTTTGCGCAGCGTATTGGTGAACCGGTGAAAAACATGCTCGATAAGCTTAATGATATTGCCAGTGGTGAGGGTGATCTTACTCAGCGCTTGCATGTGCATGGCCATGATGAAATTGCCCAACTTGGTCATGCGTTTAATCGCTTTGTGGACAAACTGCAGCAAACTATTCAACGGGTCGCTCAGGTCACCGCACAAGTGAACAGCACTGCCAGTGATATGGCGCGGCAGACCGCGACGGTAGCCCAGCACTTACAAACTCACGATAACGAAACCGAGCAAGTGGTCACCGCGGTGACAGAGATGAGCTCTGCTGCGCAAGAAGTGGCACAAAACACCACGCAGGTTGCCGATGCGGCTACGTCTGCCACCCAAGATGCGCAAAACGCGCAAACCCAAGTGCATGAATCTATCGCGTCGGTTGAGCGGCTGGTGGCGAAAATGAGCGAGTCGAGTCAGCAAGTGGATCAGCTTAAAGCTCAGTCGGATAAAATTACCTCAGTACTGTCTGTGATTGGTGAAATTGCGGAGCAAACCAATCTGCTGGCGCTAAATGCGGCGATTGAAGCCGCCCGTGCGGGCGAGCAGGGCAGAGGCTTTGCGGTGGTGGCCGATGAAGTGCGGACTTTAGCCAGTCGCACTCAAACCAGTACCCATGAGATCCGTGACATGCTTGATGGTCTACACGTGCATGTGGATAGTGCCGTGAAAACCATTGCCGACAGCGATCAAGAGTGCCAAAGCATGGCAACGATTTCAGCGCAAATTGGCGAGCGAATCACCTCGGTGAGCGCGGCGTTCTCGCAAGTAAACGATATGACCTCGCAAATTGCTAGCGCGGCGTCAGAGCAAACTACGGTCACGGAAGATATTCATCGTAATCTGGTATCGATTCGCGACATTGTCGCTAGCCTGTTGACCTCAAGTGAGGCATCGTCACACGCGGCGGAAGAGCTGAGCTCGCTTGGTCAAGATCTTGATACCTTGGTGGGGCAATTTAAAGTCGTCTAAGCAATAGCATGATCATTATTCTCGGCACACGGGATAAAAAGTCATAAAGGACGCTTACCGCAAGCGTCCTTTCGCTTTACAATAGCTATTTTAGCGGTATTATGCTGACGCAAACGTTTGCTTATAACATATTGTGCGCTATTGAGAGGGTTTCATGCTGCCTGATGTCGAGATCTGTCGTAACACCACACTCGCCCCCATATCTACCATTGCCAAGCAAGCTGGCCTTCTTGACTCAGAGTTTAAAACGCAAGGTAGCTATAAAGCCAAAATCTCTCTCGATTGCTTAAAGCGTCTTGCCCTCAAGCGAACGGGAAAGTTAGTCCTGATCACCGCTATAACTCCCACGCCCTTGGGTGAAGGCAAAACCGTCACCACCATTGGTCTGGCGCAAGGCTTGGCTAAGCTGAATCATTCTGTAACGGCCTGTATTCGTCAGCCTTCGATGGGGCCCGTATTTGGTGTGAAAGGTGGCGCAGCTGGCGGTGGTTATTCGCAAGTGGCTCCGATGGAGGAGCTCAACCTCCACCTGACGGGAGATATTCATGCGGTGACCGCGGCGCACAACTTGGCTGCTGCGGCCATTGATGCGCGAATTTATCACGAGCAACGTCGAGGCTATGACGATTTTGAGGCGCGCAGTGGCTTAAAAGCGTTAAAAATTGACCCAAGTCGCGTGGTGTGGAAGCGGGTGATGGATCATAACGATCGCGCCTTGCGTATGGTGACTGTGGGTAAAAACGAGCCGGGTAAAACCATCAATGGCTACGAGCGTGAGGGCGGGTTTGATATCTCGGCTGCCTCTGAGCTAATGGCGATTCTGGCGTTGGCGAGCGATCTTCGCGATCTGCGTCAGCGCATCGGCCGTATCGTGTTGGCTTATAGCCATACCGGTGAGCCGATCACCACCGAAGATTTGCAAGTGGCCGGCGCGATGGCGGTCAGTATGAAAGAAGCGATTGAACCCACCTTGATGCAAACCCTAGAAGGCGTGCCTACACTGATTCACGCTGGTCCGTTTGCCAATATTGCCCATGGCAATTCGTCGATTATCGCCGATAACATTGCCCTTAAACTGGGTGATTATACTGTCACCGAGGGCGGTTTTGGCTCGGACATGGGGTTTGAAAAAGCCTGCAATATCAAAGCACAAACATCCGGTAAAGCGCCAGACTGTGCGGTGATTGTGGCGACATTGCGGGGCTTAAAAGCTAACTCGGGTCACTACAACTTACAGCCTGGTCAGCCTATGCCCGACGCGCTCTTTGCGGATGATAATGAGGCATTAGTAGCAGGGTTCGAAAACCTCAAGTGGCATATCAATAACGTGACCCAATATGGTGTGCCGGCGGTAGTGGCGATTAACCGCTTTCCACAAGACAGTGATGCTGAGCTAGCGACACTCAAGGCGATGATTGAAGCGCTGCCCAACAAAGTAAGAGTAGCGATCAGTGAAGGCTTTGCCCAAGGTGGCGAGGGTACGCGTGAACTGGCGGAACAAGTGGTCGCGCAATGTGAAACCAACGCATCATTCTCGCCCTTGTATCATGCCCAGCAAAGTTTGGAAGAAAAACTAATGGCGGTTGCGGAAGTTGGTTATGGCGCGGGAAGCGTGACGTTAAGTGAGACCGCGAAACAGCAACTGCAACAATTTAAAGCGCAAGGGTATGACGGTTTGGCAGTCTGTTTGGCGAAAACGCCGCTGTCTATTTCAACCGATGGTGAGATAAAAGGTGCTCCCAAAGGCTTTGATGTACCGATCCGCGAGTTGAAATTATGCGCGGGTGCCGGATTTGTCTATGCCTTATGCGGCAACGTGATGACTATGCCCGGCCTACCGGAAAAACCGGCGTTTATGAATCTCGACCTCGATGATGAAGGTAATATTATTGGGTTGAGTTAATGATACTAACCCTCGTGAGAGCCGCTGTTGTCAGCGGCTTTTTTGTTTTTGCTAGATGAGGCCGCGCTTGTGATTATCTTCACGGTCGTGTGATGTGGTATCCTCTCTGGCTTCAATTCTCCCACCGACTGTGAGCCTGACTTGAAAAAAATCGCGGTTTTTGTCGACGTTCAAAATATCTACTACACCACACGCCAAGCCTACGGACGTCAGTTTAACTATCGCCAGTTATGGCAAACCCTCAATGATATGGGTGAGGTGGTAACTGCGTATGCCTATGCCATTCGCCGCGATGACGATCAGCAAATCAAATTTCAAGATGCCCTGCGCCACATTGGCTTTACCGTTAAGCTAAAGCCTTATATTCAACGCGCCGATGGCAGCACCAAAGGGGATTGGGATGTGGGGATTGTCATTGATGTGATGGAAACAGCCCCCGAGGTTGATACCGTGGTGCTGTTATCAGGAGACGGAGATTTTGACTTGCTGATGAACAAAATCCGCGCGCGCTATCACACTGAAGCGATCGTGCTTGGTGTGCCTTCCCTAACGGCTAATTCCTTGGTGAACAGTGTCGATCGCTTTATTGCGATTGAAGACGATATGTTGTTGTAGGCACGGCGTTTAGTTTGCAGTTCTGGGACAGTTTCTGATTTTATTTTGATGTTGAAGTGAGTAAACGATGTACAAATTAATCGCCCTAGATATGGACGGCACCTTGTTAAACAGCGAGAAAGCAATATCTGCTGAGAATAAACAAGCCATTGCCCGCGCGCGTGAGAAAGGCGTGACTGTGGTATTGGCGTCTGGTCGGCCGCTTGAGGGCATGCAGCCTAAGCTAGACGAACTGGGAATCGGGTCGGATAAAGACTTTGTGCTGTATTACAACGGCTCGATGGTGAAAAACGTAGGGACCGATGAGGTGATCTTGCAAAAAGGGCTAGACGGCAAAGCCGCGAAAGCGCTGGCTCGACATGCTGAAGCATTGGGTGCCTACGTGCACGCGTTTAGTACTGAGCACGGTTTGATTACACCAGCACAGAATCCATATACCGAGATTGAGGGCAAGATCAACGGGCTGGATATTACCGTGATGGATTTCGAGACCCTAAGCGATGATCATCCGATTATCAAAGTGTTGATGGTGGCAGAGCCAAGCAAGTTAAACGAAGTGATCAGTGCGTTACCATCCGCGCTACGCGAGGAATTTACGGTCGTGCAAAGTGCGCCTTTCTTCCTCGAGTTTTTAAACCCTGCGAGTAATAAAGGGGCGGGGGTAGCTGCCATTGCAGCGCATCTAGGCATTCAACCCGATGAAGTGATTTGCATGGGCGATGCTGAAAACGATCACGCAATGTTGGAATACGCAGGCCTTGGCATTGCGATGGCGAATGCCATGGAAGCAACCAAGCAAATCGCAGATTACATTACCGAGAGCAATGATGAGCACGGTGTGCCCAAAGCGATTGAAAAGTTTGTGTTAGCAGCGGATAGCGCCGTAGCGTAAAACGAACAAGCATGAACAAATGGGGTGGGTGTTTGTGCCTGCCTCGCTTTAAGGAACGAGTAGCGGTCTTTGCGTAAAACAAAAAAGCCTGCTTAAAAGCAGGCTCTCTGGAAATGGTGCGTCCGGGCAGACTCGAACTGCCGACCCCCGCCATGTCAAGGCGGTACTCTAACCAACTGAGCTACGGACGCGAATTTCAAAATGTGGTGCGTCTGAGTGGACTCGAACCACCGACTTCCACCATGTCAAGGTGACACTCTAACCAACTGAGTTACAGACGCATAATTTAGTGTTTCAAGCAAAGTGGTGCGTCCGAGTGGACTCGAACCACCGACCCCCGCCATGTCAAGGCGATACTCTAACCAGCTGAGCTACGGACGCACAGTGCTTGAAAGCGGGATGAATAGTAGCGAGTTCACCTTTGTCACGCAAGCGCTTGAGCGCACTTTTTTGCACATTAACGTCTGTTTGGCGATTTGGTGGTCAAATTGATGGTTTTTCACCATTTTTCTTTATGATCGCGACATGACAGGTGGACACTTACCCGCCTAAGGTCACGTTACAGCGTTGGAACAGCTGTTGCCACACATCGGCATGATGACGAATGGCCTGTTTATACGCCGTGTATGCCTCGCCTTGCCAGTAGGCGGATTTATACGCAGAAAAAGGTGGAGGTGTTTCTAGGGAGGCAAGTTGGTTTAATGTTGGTGACACATCACGATACAAACCGTCGACGCGCGCCAAATAAGGTTGCACTTCACCAACATAATATTTGTAAAACACGGTTTTCAGTCGCTCGAGGCGGGTAGTATCAAAATTTTCACCACACAGTACTTTGGATTGATTGTCGGCAATCAACTGGCTGGTTTGATTAAGCCAATCCGTATGCGCTGTCAGACTGACGAATAATGCGCCTAAAATCGGTTGTTTTTCAATACTTTCTTGCCACTCAAGAATGCTTTCATGACTCGACGACGGCTGTTGAACCAAGCGGCCGAATTGCGTCATCGCGCTGACCGCATTGCTATGCGCGGGAAGTTCAACCGGCAAGGTGTGAATCGGCAATGACCACTGTGCTTGCCAGGCGCTGCTATCAATCAGCGTATTCCAGATAACGGCGGGAAGTTGCTGGGTTTTGCTTACGATGGCGTCATTGAGCGCGGTTTGGATGCTGTCATCTTTCACCTGTGGCAGGCATTGCTTAGCGACACGGATAAAACTGAGTTCGTAATCAAGCTGGCGAAAGCGATCGGCGACTTTTCCCAGTGAGGAATTACGCTCGGCAATTAAATTAAACAGCCCGCATTGGCGCAGTTCATAGGCATCGAGTAACCCTAAACGGAGATCGGCGATGGGCTGTATCAGCTCCCGTTTACGAGGTAAAGAAGGTAGTGCCGGTAGGCTAAGGGGAGAGGGTTCAGCATCCAACACATTTCCGAGGCGTTGTTGGTAGTCGGCCATCATGGCTTTAGCTGGATCGGCTGGCTCACAAGCGGTCAGTAAGCTCATCGATAGAACAATCAGAAGGGGAGCGAGTAAGCGCATAACACGGTGATTCCTTTAGCGTCGATGCCAGTCGATACGAAGGCGACCCGCAACCCGATCGCCTTGCCTCATAGTTTACGCAACTTACTGAGTTTATGTCAGTCCGAAGGCTTTATTCCCGTCACATTGAGATCGAACCGACAAGGCCGACTATAGAACAGTGTGGTCGACACTGTCGATACGGATCACCACCGCGTCGGGTCGCCAATATTCAAATTCGCAATCCATTAGCTCACCACCTTGTTTGTAGTTGATTCGGCAGATTTTGAGGATGGGTTGCCCATTGGCAAGGTTCAATGCTTTAGCAACGTGAGCGGGGGCTGAGGTGGGGATGACTTCAAACCGCGAGCGTTTCGTTTCGTAGTGATATTTTTCTCGGTAAATCCCTGTCAGTGACTGGGTTAAATCCTCAGTTAAGATACCTTCAAACAAAGCGGCTTTAAGCACATTCTCGACAAACAGTACCGCGCGACCATCGATATAACGTAACCGCTCAATGATATGAATGGGCAACATAGAGCCTGTGTCCAGTGCATGAGCATAATTGTTGGCGTGATGCTAGTTCCGATCTTGGCGACCTTAATCTATTCATTCTCATCGCGTTGGGGCGCCACAGTGTTACCCGATGGTTTTACGTTTGATTGGTACTTAAAGCTGGTGACCGATCCGCGTTTTTTAGAGGCATTTGGTCGCTCGCTGTTTATTTGTGTTGCCGCATTGACGCTCAGTGTGGTGTTGATCTTGCCGGCAATCTTTGTGGTGTTTTACTACTTTCCAGCCCTCGACAAGCTAATGAATGTGCTGATCTTGCTGCCCTTTGCCGTGCCACCTGTGGTGTCTTCAGTGGGATTACTTCAGCTTTATGCCGACAGCGAGATTGCACTGATTGGCACCCCTTGGATTTTGATTGGCACCTACTTCACCATTGCGTTGCCTTTTATGTACCGTGCGATAGCCAATAGCTTCGAGGCAATTCAGCTGCATGATCTGATGGATGCTGCTCATTTACTCGGCGCGAGTACCCGCCAAGCGTTTTTACTGATCGTACTACCGAATGTAAAAAAAAAGGCCTCATGGCGTCGCTGTTCTTGTCGTTTTCGTTTCTGCTCGGCGAGTTTGTTTTCGCCAATATCTTGGTGGGAACGCGTTACGAGACACTGCAAATCTATCTCTACAACATGCGTCAAACCAGTGGCCACTTTACCTCCGCCTTGGTCATGACCTACTTCCTGTTTATTTTCTTACTGACTTGGCTCGCAAGTCGTTTTAGCCGAGGGGTGAAATAATGAGTTACGTTCGTGCTAATAACCTGACGAAATGCTTTGGTGATAACACTGTCTTTGAAGACATTGAGTTCACGATTGAGCAAGGTGAATTTATTACCTTGTTGGGACCGAGTGGTTGCGGTAAATCAACCTTACTACGCAGCCTGGCTGGCTTGAACCCCGTTGATGATGGTGAGATATGGGTAAATGGTGAAAATATTACTCACCAAACACCTCAGCAACGAGGGATTGGCATGGTGTTTCAGTCATACGCCTTGTTCCCCAATATGACGGTTGAAGCCAATATTGCTTTTGGATTGAAAATGAAGCGGTGGGGGACGGCTGACATCCAACGTGAAGTGGCTAAGGTTATTACGCTGGTTGATCTGACGGGGAAGGAAAAACACTATCCACACCAATTATCTGGCGGACAGCGTCAACGTGTCGCCCTTGCTCGCGCTTTGGTGGTGAAACCGCGAATTCTATTGCTGGATGAGCCACTCTCGGCACTGGATGCCAAAATTCGCAAACACCTTCGCCAGCAAATCCGTGACATTCAAAAAGAGATGGATTTGACCACGATCTTTGTTACCCATGACCAAGAAGAAGCGATGATCATGTCAGATCGTATTTTCTTGATGGACAAAGGTGAAATCGTACAAGCGGGCACGCCAGAAGCAATCTATACCCAGCCGGCCAATGAGTTTGTCGCTGGGTTTATGGGCCATTACAACTTGGTAGAGGCCAAGAAAGCGAAACAGCTGTTTAATCTGGATACCGAGTGGAAAGTGGCGATTCGCCCTGAGTCTATTTATATCAAAGAGCCGGGACGCCAATACGGCTCGCATATTTCTGCGCCACGGGTAGGCCGGATCCATAACCATCAACTGCTTGGCAATGTGATTCGCTATCAAGTGGCGGTCGATGACTGCCAGCTCACAGTGGATCTACTCAATCGCTCGTCTGAGCGTTTGTTGGCAAATGGTAGTCAGCTCGAGCTGCTTTTTAACCTAAATGAACTCCAACCTGTAAGGCCCTAACCATGTCATCACCTTTATACGTCTTTGATATGGACGATACCTTGATTAATGGTGACTGTGCCATGTTGTTTAACGCGTTTTTGGTAGAAAAAGGCGTGGTGACGCAAGCCGATTTTTTAAAGGAAGATCAGCGTTTAATGCAGCTTTATACGCAAGGAAAGCTCGACATGGCGAGCTACCTTCAATTTGCGATGGCGCCCCTGACCGACTTATCCGTCGAACAGGTCCATGCGTTGGTAGAAGAGTGTTTGCACACCAAAATTTTACCTAAGCAGTTTGCCGAGTCGAAAACATTGCTGGCGCAGTTAGACCGTGATGACATCGATAGGGTGATTATTTCAGCCAGCGTCACGTTTCTTGTTGAGGCAGTGGGGTGCCACCTTGGGATCCCGGACGCCTTGGGGATTGATTTAGTGACAGAACACAATCGCTATACTGCTACCATTGCCGGCGTACCAAGCTATCGAGAAGGGAAGGTGGCACGTCTAAAGGCATGGCTAAATGCTCAGTCAACCGACTATTCAGCGATTCACTTTTTCACTGACTCGATCAACGACTTACCTTTATGCCAGTACGCTGATTATGTCTACTTGGTCAACCCTTGTTCGCAGTTACGCGCCCAAGCCGACCAGCCCAATTGGACGATTTTAAGTTGGGGATAAGTTAAAGGTAGGAGAGGAGGTTGCCCTGCTGAAAGAAAACCTCAGCAGGGCGAGAGGGTTAGCGCTCTGACATCGCAAGTTGAAACTCAGGCGGTTGTTTTCGCATCCAAAATAATCGCAGACCGAGCAAGAGCGCGGCGGTGGAAATACCAATAATGATCCCAACCCAAAAACCGTGAGCGCCCATTGCCGGTACCAGCCAATCTGTCATGCCTAATACATAGCCGAGTGGCAAACCAAACACCCAGTAAGACACCAATGTTCGTTGGAAGATGGCGCGCATATCTTTATAACCACGCAGTGCACCGGCGGCAACCACTTGAATAGAGTCGGTAATTTGATATACCGCTGCCAATAACATCAAGGATGAGGCCAGTGTCGCCACTTCCACATTGTCCGAGTAGAGTGCGATGATGGGGTCGCGGAGCCAAACGGTAAGGATAGCCGTAATACACGCGGTGCTTACGCCAAGCCAAATACCAATTTTGGCCGAATTGCCCGCACCTACCGTGGTGCGTTTGCCCAGCAAATGACCCACGCGAATACTGACCGCTGCACTGAGGCTCATCGGTAGCATAAAAATCATGGTCGAAAAGTTAATCGCAACTTGGTGAGCGGCCACGGTAATCGGCCCCAGCGGAGCAATCAAAATCGCAATGGCTGCAAACAAGGTCACTTCAAAAAAGAGTGCCGCGGCAACAGGGAAACCGAGACGGAACAAGCGGACTTGCTCTTTAAGCGCGGGCGCATATAGCGAAACAAACAGCTGCAAAGTGCTCAGTTTTTTACTGAATACCACATAAAGCCACATCAATACGGCCATCAACCAATACACAATAGCGGTTGCGACCCCACAGCCGACACCGCCAAGCTCAGGCGCACCGAGTTTGCCATACACAAACATCCAGTTTAACGGAATGTTGGCGGCAAGGCCGATAAAACCAATGACCATCGCGGGAATGGTCATCGACATGCCTTCGCAAAGGTTACGAATCGCTTGGAACACCAAAAAGGCCGGAACCGCCCAAATCACTGCGTGTAAGTAACCGATTGTTTTATCGGTTAATGCAGCTTCAACATCCATCAAGTTGATGATGACGCCAGCTTTATACAAAACCAACCCGATAGGAATACTCAGAAACAGCGCCATATAGAGGCCTTGCTGAAATTGATAGGGGATCTGGTCGTCTTTGCTTGCGCCATTAAGCTGAGCAATCACCGGGACCATGGCCATCAACAGGCCAATACCAAACAAAATAGCTGGCATCCACACACTGGATGCAACGGCGACCGCGGCCATGTCGGTCGCGCTATAGCCACCGGCCATGACTGTGTCGACAAAGCCCATCGACGTTTGCGCGATTTGCGCGATAAACACTGGAATACTGAGCCTAATTATGGCGCTCGCTTCATCACGATACTGCTGCACGACTGCCTCAACACGGTTGTCTAAAAGGGAAGGAGGGAACAGATAATACGAGGGAGATTATACGTGCTAGAGCGGTGAAAGAGAAAGCAAAACTCGGCACGGCGCCTGTATTTCTGACAGACGGGACAACGCTGAGTGTGTCGCGTTAGATAGGCCCGAGAGCGTCTTATCAGTTAAAAGATTTGCTCGTCGTCTGCATCGACAAATAAATTGACCGTTTTATGCAATTCATCAATCTGCATATTGTAGTGAATGGCATTGCAGCAATTTGGGCAATCTTCATAGAACTCTTGGTTTCCGCCGCTTAAATCAAGCGTAATATCAAAACGGTGCCCACAATGCGGGCAGCTCACGATCCGGTCAGTGATGTCTTTCATTATTCCTCCTCATGATGGGACGTCACTTTCTCTCCAATAAGGGTTTCTTGATAAGTATAGAAGATATGATGAGGCGTAGCCCTCCTCGGGCAAAGTGTATCGAGGTGCTGAGGGAGGTGGCAAAGTGATGGAAATAAAAGAGGCGGCCAATGCCGCCTTATGGAAACGCCAATGAACGATATCGGTGCTACAGCATCTCTGGGGTAAAGTTGCTAAGACTCTCAAGTTTTTGATCCGCAATGACAAAGCGTGGATCGTTCCATTCATGGGCGGCCGGTACGACAATGGTTTTCATCGAGGCCGCTTTGGCGGCGAGTAGGCCAGTGAACGAGTCCTCGAAGGCGATACATTGCTCAGGCTCAACGTCTAGTGCTTGCGCTGCATTCAGGTAGACTTCTGGGTGGGGCTTTCCGTGCTTTAAATCACCGGCGGATTCAATAATAGAAAACTGATCACTTAACCCTAATGCATCTAGCGTTGGGTGAATGAGCGACAGGGGTGACGAAGACGCAAGCCCGATTTTAAGGCCGGCTTGGCGACAAATGGCCAATGCCTCTTTCACGCCCGGCATCATGGGTTTTTCTTGCTGAACCAATTCGACCATACGCGCGACGATACGCTCTCTAACCTCGGTATTAGAAGGGCCTTGCCAAGGTTGTGTGCGTGCATAGTGTTTAACAATTTCATCGATTCGAACACCAGTGGTGTCACGGGTGTCTTGCAAACTAATGGAAACCCCTAGCTCGCTCAGTACATCGATTTGAGCGCGTTGCCAGAAGGGTTCTGAGTCGACCAAAAGGCCGTCCATATCGAAAATTGCGGCAGATAACATTGCCAACCTCTATCTGTATGCATGGATAGCGCATGCTACACCGTCAGTCCTAGTTTTGTCAGCAACTGCTCTGTTTTCGTTAAATAAGGGCCGCCGAATAGGTTTACGTGGTTGAGTACATGATAAAGGTTATAAATGTCTTTACGCTGTTGGTAGCCTTCATCTAACGGCCATTCGGCGTGATAGCCATTGTAGAAACTTTCAGGGAAACCGCCGAACAGCTCCGTCAGTGCGATATCGGTTTCACGGTCGCCCCAGTAACTGGCAGGGTCGAACACGACTGGGCCGTTCACCGATAATCCGGCATTACCATGCCATAAATCACCATGTAGCAGAGATGGCTTGGGAGAGTGGCCCGCCAAAGCGAGTTTTACGCCTTGAATGATGGCTTCGATGTCGCCGAAATGGAGGCCTTTTTCGGCAGCAAGTTGCAACTGCCAGCCAATCCGTTGCTCAGCAAAAAACTGACACCATTTGCGGTGCCAGCAGTTACGCTGCTCCGTCATGCCAATGTAGTTATCATCATCAAAACCATATTCAACCTGTTCACCCCAACGGTGATGGCGAGCAAGGTGTTGGCCCAGTAGATAGGCTTGGGTGTCATCGAGAGGTTTAATCGGGAGATAACTTAATACTAATGCCGCTTGATCTTTCACCGGGCCAACATAATGGACCTGTGGCACTTGTATTTGTTCACTGATAGCCAGTTGTCGCAGTGCTTCTGCTTCGGCCTCAAAAACGGGTAGGCATTCGCGTTCATTAATTTTCACGAAAAACCGCTGTGCTTTATCGTCACTGACACAATAAGCGTCGTGAATATCACCGCCAGAAACCGGCGTTTTTTCTGTGATTTCAAAATCAATATTGAGTTGATCTGAAAGGTGAACCGACAGTGCATGCCACATAAGCGACTCCGTTACATCGAGGTCAGGGGGAAGTAACAGCGATTGGTTATATATTAGCCTATGATTTCGCCCAATATCTGTGGAGATGGCGACACTTTATATAAAAAACGACCCAAATCCTTAGTTATGCGTGTGTTAACACGATTCGTTAGGACAGGGCCGTTTCACTCATGGTTAGATTATGTAGATAACGCGCAACTTATTGATGCAAACTTGGCAACGCGCCAGCAGGCATCAGACGATTGTAGGTGCCTGTTTGGAGGAGTGCATTTGCTTTTTCAATATCAGGGGCAAAGTAACGGTCCTTGTCATAAAAAGGCACGACGCCACGTAGCTCCGCCTTCGCCTGCTCCAATTTCTCTGAGCTTTTCAGCGGTGCTCGGAAGTCGATACCTTGGCAAGCAGAAAGCAACTCAACGGCGAGGATCCCACGTGTATTACTGCTCATGTCTTTGAGGCGACGGGCGGCAAAGGTAGCCATAGATACATGATCTTCTTGGTTGGCCGATGTGGGCAAGCTGTCAATCGAGGCTGGGTGTGCTAAGGTTTTGTTTTCGCTTGCGAGCGCGGCGGCGGTGACTTGCGCGATCATAAAGCCCGAGTTAACGCCACCATTGTTAACCAAAAATGCAGGCAGCTTGCTGAGGTTGCTATCGATAAGCAGGGCCATACGACGTTCAGATAAGCTGCCAATCTCGGCAATGGCTAACGCGAGGTTATCCGCTGCCATCGCCACCGGCTCAGCATGGAAATTGCCCCCAGAGAGGATGTCACCATCTTCTGGGAAAACCAAAGGATTATCAGATACTGCATTGGCTTCGGTGGTCAATACGTCGGCAGCGTGGCGAATTTGCTGTAAACACGCGCCCATCACTTGCGGCTGACAGCGCAGCGAGTATGGGTCTTGTACTTTTTCACAGTTTTGGTGGCTATCGCCAATTTCACTGGTTTCACCCAGTAGATGACGATAGGCAGCGGCGGCATCCATTTGCGTCTGATGTCCACGCACAGCATGAATGCGAGGATCAAACGGCCGGCGACTTCCCAATGCCGCTTCGACAGATAGGGCACCACACACAGTGGCGGCAGCATACAAATCTTCGGCTTCAAACAAGCCTTCTAGTGCAAATGCCGTGGATGCTTGCGTACCGTTAAGTAGTGCAAGGCCCTCTTTAGG
This sequence comes from Salinivibrio sp. PR5, assembly GCF_001996085.1. Classification (NCBI taxonomy): domain Bacteria; kingdom Pseudomonadati; phylum Pseudomonadota; class Gammaproteobacteria; order Vibrionales; family Vibrionaceae; genus Salinivibrio; species Salinivibrio sp. PR5. Next base: position 27,327 of record NZ_MUFK01000020.1, on the reverse strand, counting down.
CCCAAGCGTGATCGGGGACAGCCCGGCAATTTTGAGCGCGGCTTCACCTGAGATCACTTCGCCTTTGTAGCGTGCTTGGCCTTCACCCAATAAAACAGTACTCATATGCGCCAAAGGTGCGAGGTCGCCTGAAGCGCCAACAGAGCCTTTCTTGGGAATACAGGGATATACTTCATGATTAATCAGTGCTGCCAACGCTTCGACGACGCTAAAACGAATACCCGAATAGCCGCGCGCAAGGCTGGCAATTTTTAGCACGATCATCAATCGTACTGTAGCATCATCCATAAACTCGCCAATGCCAGCTGCGTGAGATAATACGATGGAGCGCTGCAGTGTTTCCAAGTCATCAAGTTCGATACGGGTGTTGGCAAGTAAGCCAAACCCTGTGTTGATGCCATAAACCACACGTCCTTGGTCAAGGACCTCAGCAACTGTGTCTGTGCTTGCTTTCATGGTGGCTTCAATGCCATCTGCAAATGCGATCTTTACCGGTTTACGGCTCACTTGGCGTAGCTGGGCAAGCGTGAGCTCGCCCGGTTGTAACGTCAATGTGGTCATTTTGCTCTCCTTAGCGCAGCGGCTGGTTAGGAATATCCAGCAGCGGTAAATCTAGGTTCTGTTCTTTGGCACAATTAATCGCGATGTCATACCCCGCGTCAGCGTGGCGCATCACTCCAGTTGCAGGGTCGTTATGGAGCACTCGACCAATACGTGCATGGGCGTCATCGGTACCATCACACACGATCACGACCCCTGAATGTTGCGAGAAGCCCATACCGACACCGCCACCATGGTGAAGTGACACCCAGGTCGCGCCTGATGCGGTATTAAGTAGCGCGTTGAGTAAAGGCCAATCAGAGACAGCATCAGAGCCATCCATCATGCCCTCGGTTTCACGGTTAGGGCTGGCAACCGAGCCAGAATCCAGATGGTCGCGACCAATCACGATAGGCGCTTTGAGTTCGCCATTTTTTACCATCTCATTGAAAGCCAACGCCAAGCGTGCCCGATCTTTAAGGCCGACCCAGCAAATGCGCGCAGGTAACCCTTGGAATTGAATACGCTCTTTTGCCATATCTAGCCAGTTGTGTAGGTGCGGATCATCGGGGATCAGCTCTTTTACTTTTTGGTCAGTTTTATAGATATCTTCGGGATCGCCGGATAATGCTGCCCAGCGGAATGGCCCAATACCTTCACAGAACAGAGGACGAATATACGCAGGGACAAAGCCCGGAAAATCAAACGCATTTTCAACGCCCACTTCTAATGCCATTTGGCGAATATTGTTGCCGTAATCTAGCGTCGCCGCGCCGCGAGATTGGAGTTCAAGCATGGCTTTAACTTGTACTGCCATCGATGCTTTTGCCGCTTTGACGACCTCAGATTCGTTTTCTTTTCGTTGTGCGACGGCTTGCTCCATCGTCCAGCCTTGCGGCAAGTAGCCGTTTAGAGGGTCGTGCGCTGACGTTTGATCGGTAACCACATCAGGCGTGATGTTTCGTGCCACTAGTTCTGGGAAGATATCGGCAGCATTGGCTAATAGACCGACAGAGACGGGCTTACCGGACTGTTTGGCGTCTTCAATCATTCCAAGCGCTTCATCGAGTGACGTTGCTTTGCGATCGACGTAGCCAGTGCGCAGGCGATAATCAATACGGCTTTCGTCACACTCAACCGCAATCATCGAAAAACCCGCCATGGTTGCAGCAAGTGGCTGAGCGCCACCCATGCCACCCAGACCCCCCGTTAAGATCCAACGTCCCTTGGCTTCACCGCCAAAGTGCTTTTTAGCAACCGCAACAAAGGTTTCGTAAGTGCCTTGCACAATGCCCTGCGAGCCAATGTAGATCCAGCTTCCTGCAGTCATTTGGCCGTACATCATCAGGCCTTGCTTATCGAGCTCGTTAAAGTGTTCCCAATTTGCCCAATGAGGCACCAAGTTTGAGTTGGCAATCAGAACACGAGGTGCATCTTTATGAGTGGTAAAGACCCCAACGGGTTTACCGGATTGCACGAGTAAGGTTTGGTTATCTTCAAGGCGTTTTAGCACCTCGACAATCTTGTCATAGCATTGCCAGTTGCGTGCGGCTCGACCAATACCTCCGTAAACCACCAGTCCATGCGGATGCTCGGCGACATCTGGATGTAAGTTATTCATCAACATGCGTAAAGGCGCTTCGGTCAGCCAACTTTTAGCGTTTAGTTTCGTTCCTGTTGGTGCTTGGATGGTCCGTGAGTCAAAACGTGGATCCGTCATGGTTACTCTCCTTGATTGTCGATACGGGTCGGCGATGCATGCAACATTGACCATGCCATGCGTGCGGCCAGGCGGCTGGTTTGTTGATCGCGGTCATAGTTTGGGTTCACTTCGGTGATGTCACACACAGGAATACGAATGGCCTGCTGGTGGGCATCGGTAAAGATGTGTTGGAGCAAAGGCTCGATGACATGAACGGGCACACCATAAGCGGCAGGCGCACTAACGCCGGGTGCACTTGCGGCTGGGAAAACATCCATGTCGAGAGTGAGATAGAGATAATCACACCCTTGGATAAATTGGGTGAGCTTGGTTTTAAGTGCCGGCAGTGCGTCAGTGTGCATCTGGGTGTCTTCTTCGACCCAGCAATTAAGCTGCTCTGCTTTATCAAATAAGGCTTGGGTATTGCTGGTGCGGCTGACGCCTAAGCAAGCATAATGAAATGGCCAGTCTCGTTGTTGGCAAAACTGCGCAATTTGTGCAAAGGGCGTCCCTGAGCTACCTTCCTGACTCAGCCCTTGGGGCGTACGCAAGTCAAAGTGTGCATCAAAATTGATAATGCCAATTTTAGGAGCGCGCTGGCCGTTTTCAGACGATTGGCGCGACAAATAACTGGATAAGCCTTGAAAGCTTGCCCACGCCGTTTCATGCCCGCCACCCAGCGTTAGTACATTGTGATGAGGAAGTGCATTCGCAATCTGTGCGCTTAGGCTTTGCTGTGCTAAGACAAGATCACCGTCGTCACAGGCGATAGTGCCACCATCAAATAATGGCGGACATTGATGCCAAGCGAGGTTTGCGAGTGATTGACGGATAGCATCCGGTGCCAGCGCCGCGCCTTGACGGCCTTTGTTGCGCGCGACACCTTCATCACACGCAAAGCCAAATAAGACAGTCCCCGCACGCGAACTCTCGTCACTCAGTGCTTGAATACGTTGATGCAAACGTAGCCCGCGCTCGCCATCTTCAGGATCGGTCCGTCCTTGCCATAGCGACATATCGGCTGGTATATGTTTCATCCTCGGACTCCTTGCTCATCATACCAATCACCATTGACGATACGACCGAGTAGTGGGGCGGTAGCGACCATGTAGCTGAGCTCGGCTGGCGTTTCACAGTCCCATACGGCTAAGTCGGCATCGAACCCGACGGCAATTTGTCCTTTGTGTGCTAAACCCAATGCTTGCGCGGCATGGCGTGTGACACCGTATAAGTTTTCCTTGGGGGTTAAGCCGAATAAAGTTGATGCCATATTCATCATCAACGTGAGTGATGCAAACGGTGAGGTGCCGGGGTTAAAGTCGGTGGCAAGCGCCATAGGGACGCGGCTTTCACGAAGAGCGGCAATAGGAGGCTGCTGTGTTTCACGTAAGAAGTAAAACGCACCGGGTAGCAGCGTGGCGACGGTGTCGTATTCAGCGAGGACTTGTACATCGGCCTCTGACAGATACTCAATATGATCCACGGATAAAGCGCCGGCTTTGGCTGCAGCGACACTGCCGCCAAGATCGCTAAGTTGCTCGGTGTGGGCTTTTATTTTTAAGCCATGAGCGTTAGCGGCGGCAAAAACACGCTCTGCTTGATCGACACTGAAAGCGATACTCTCGCAGAACACATCAACAGCATCTGCCAGTTGTTGTTCTGCCGCAGCCGGAATCATCGTCTCGCAGACAAAATCAATGTAGCTATCTGCATCATTACGGTATTCAGGTGGCAGTGCATGTGCAGCCAATAGCGTTGTTGATACATTGACCGGCAAGTGTTGGTCTATCAATTTCGCGACACGTAGCATTTTTAGCTCATCTTCCAGCGTGAGCCCATAACCGGATTTGATTTCCATTGTTGTGACGCCGTCACGTATCAACGCATTGGCGCGCGGTAGAGCCAGTTCCAATAAGGTTGTTTCACTGGCTGCTCGTGTCGCTTTTACTGTCGAAAGAATGCCACCACCTTGAGCAGCAATGGTTTGATATGGCACACCGTTCAACCGCTGTTCAAACTCGCCGGCACGGTTACCTGCAAAAACTAAATGGGTATGGCTATCGATGAATCCCGGCGTCACTAACTTGCCATTTAGTGATTGGGTGGGCCAATCCAACGCTTCAGCGTCGTGTCCTAAGGCGACAATTTTACCGTCTTCAACTGCGATAGCTTGGTTCTCTTGGCAGCTGTAACCGTCAGATGCATAAACATCGGTGGCGATAGTCACTAATTTGGCGTTCGTATATACCTTTCTCATCGGTGATGCCTTACTACCTCTTTAAATGTCTATACAAATGTATAGACAAATAAGAGGTTGGGCACAAGAGGGGATGTAAAGGTTTTGTGATCAGTTCGATCGTTTCTGTGGGAATTTAGAGATGAGTTAGTGAGGAATCGTGAGTAGATTAATCGCAGCTGCTATTCATACCCACCGGCTTCGAATTCATCGAGCAATGCTTGGTAACGGCCGGATTCGCGTAAGGCCCCCAGACCGCGATTAATAGCCAAGATAACTTCTTCAGTGTGCTCAATATTGTTGCTCACAATGACATGTAATGGACTTTCAGTAAAAGGGCGAGGGTGCTGTACGATAATGTCACGCTCTTGAAGCGAAAAATGTTCGTTGAGCAAGCGTTTAGCGACGAGATCGTTACAAACGACAACATCAACTCGACCTCCGAGCAATGCACGTAAGTTTTGTAATTCTGTCGTTGTTGTTAGGTAATTAATGTTTAAACCGCGTTCTTGCATATTTTGAAGAACGTTTTGGCTCAAATATCCTCGATTTACGCCAATTTTGATGCCTTGAAGATCGCTATCTTCTTGCCAATCAAATACAAAGCCCTCACGATAGAAAAAGTACTCACGGGCGGGAAAGATTGCGTCTGAATAAACAAAATCTTCAGCTCTCTCGTCGGTATAACCCCATCCAACCGATCCGTCCCACCGTCCATTCTTTGCCATGATATAGGCGCGCTTCCAAGGGAAAAATCCATACTCAACTTGATAGCCACTGCTTGCTAACGCTTCGGAAACAATATGGCTTACCAGCCCACCATGTTTGGCTCGCGCCGACATCAGTGGAGAAAATTCCCCGTTAGTTAGACGAATGGTAGGCTCGGACGCTGTAGCAGGAAAAGTACTGACAATTAGCGCGCATGCGATTGTCAAAACCCACCGGCGAATCAAACGAATGCTCATCTAATTTCATCCCAACAGTGACTTCTCAGTAACTATAGCCTAGGACACACATGTATCCGCTTTTATCGATCGGTGCGTGAAGTCAGCTTGTAACGGGTGCCGGGATGGTAGAGTAGTGCCGCACTGACCAACGTTTGTTGGCTCCATGTTCTTCGGTGCAGGAGCAAGCACGGTTCGTCGGCTTTCATCGCTAGCGCTTGGCGGACCGAATCCGAGGCGATAATCGCCTCTACCGTGTGTTCAATGGTATTCACAGGACATACCTGCGACAGGTACTCGTTGGGCGTGTGTTGACTAAAGTCTTGATGCAGATAATCGGGGGCCAATGCAGGATTAACCCAGCGTTGCTCTAGCTGCAGAGGGACATTATCGGCGTAGTGCACTATCTCGCTAAAAAAGACGTCCGTGCCAAGCATGACACCTAGGCGCATCGCGACATCTGCAGAGGCCGATATCCGTTTTAGGGTGCGAATATCACTACGATAGGTTTGGCCTCGCGCCGTTACTTCATCAGCAATGTTGCGGATATCCATTAGCGGCGATTCTGCTTTGGGTTGCGTAACAAATGTGCCTAGTCGCGGTGTACGCTCAAGCCGGCCTTCGTTTACCAAATCGCGTACCGCTTTATTCACTGTCATGCGACTTACATTAAACTGCGCGCAGAGCTCATGCTCAGTAGGAATACGCGCGCCCACAGGCCACACTTGCTGCTCAATCTTGTTTAAGATGTAGTCTTTGATTTGCTGAAAGCGGGGCGCTTTGGCCATGCGTGATCCTTTCATTGTTTATTGTGTATACAAATGAGCATTGATGAAGTTTATAACAAAATCAAGTGACTGGCAGGCGCAAATGGGGTGATAAAGACGAAAAGAAAAGGGAATTAATTTAGGGGATGACTTGCATCACAAAAGCGGTATCTTCATAATCGACGCTTACTTATTCTGCGCGGTTATTCTCAAACCGTGAAATACATTCATGTGCCACTTGGTGTGTGGCACCACTGAGAAGGATTGTTATCAATGCCTGTAATTACCCTCCCTGACGGCAGTCAGCGTGCTTTTGACCACCCCGTTTCTACTTTTGATGTTGCCAGTGATATTGGCCCAGGCCTTGCCAAAGCGTGTATTGCCGGTCGTGTTGATGGCGTGCGTGTTGACGCTTGCGACCTTATTGAAACTGACGCACAGCTAGAAATCATTACCGCGAAAGATGAAGACGGTTTAGAAATTATCCGTCACTCATGTGCTCACTTGTTAGGTCACGCAATTAAGCAGCTTTTCCCAGAAACCAAAATGGCGATTGGTCCAACCATCGACAATGGTTTTTATTACGATATCGATCTTGAGCGGTCGTTAACTCAAGACGATCTCGATGCGATTGAAAAACGCATGAAAGAGCTGGCGAAAACCAAATATCAAGTCGTTAAGAAAAACGTCAGCTGGCAAGAAGCTCGCGATACGTTTGAAGCGCGCGGTGAGTCATACAAGATGGAAATCTTGGATGAGAATGTATCACGCGACGACCGTCCGGGCTTGTACCACCACGAAGAATACATTGATATGTGTCGTGGCCCACACGTGCCGAATATGAGCTTCTGTCAGAACTTCAAAATTTTGAACGTAGCGGGCGCGTACTGGCGTGGTAACAGCGACAACAAAATGCTGCAGCGTATTTACGGCACAGCATTTGCGGATAAAAAGCAACTTAAAGCACACCTAGTGCGTCTCGAAGAAGCCGCGAAGCGCGATCACCGTAAACTGGGTAAGCAACTTGACCTGTACCATATGCAGCAAGAAGCGCCCGGGATGGTATTCTGGCATCATAATGGCTGGACGATCTTCCGTGAGCTTGAGCAATTTATTCGCGACAAACTGACTGAGTATGATTATCAGGAAGTTAAAGGTCCATTAATTATGGACCGTATCTTGTGGGAGCGTTCTGGTCACTGGGACAAGTATGCTGACTACATGTTTACCACTAACTCTGAAAACCGTGAATATGCACTTAAGCCAATGAACTGCCCAGGTCACGTGCAGATCTTTAACCAAGGCCTGAAGTCATATCGCGATCTGCCATTGCGTATGGCGGAATTTGGTAGCTGCCACCGAAATGAGCCATCAGGTGCACTGCACGGTCTCATGCGTGTGCGTGGCTTTACCCAAGACGATGCCCACATCTTCTGTACGCCTGAGCAGGTTCAGCAAGAGGTAAGTGCGTGTATCGAAATGGTTTACGATACCTACAAAACATTTGGCTTTGAGAACATTGAAGTCAAACTGTCTACACGTCCTGAAATGCGTGTTGGCTCAGAAGAAATGTGGGATCGTGCCGAAGAGGCGTTAAACCAAGCGCTGACTTCAATGGATATTCCATTTGAAGTTCAAGAAGGTGAGGGCGCGTTCTATGGTCCGAAAATTGAGTTTACTTTGCATGACTGCCTCGATCGCGCTTGGCAATGTGGTACGGTGCAACTCGATTTTGCCTTACCAGAGCGTTTGAGTGCCACCTATGTTGGCGAAGATAACGAACGCCATACGCCAGTAATGATCCACCGCGCTATCTTGGGCTCATTGGAACGTTTCATCGGTATTCTTATCGAAGAATACGCAGGACACTTCCCTGCATGGCTCGCACCACAGCAAGCGGTTGTGATGAATATCACGGATAACCAAGCTGATTATGTGCAAGAGATTGCGAAAAAACTGCAAAAAGCTGGATTTAGAGCATCTGCGGACTTGAGAAACGAGAAGATTGGCTTTAAAATCCGCGAACACACTCTGAAGCGTGTTCCGTATATGCTGGTTTGTGGTGACCAAGAAATGGAAGCTGGTGAAATCGCAGTACGGACCCGTAAAGGTAAAGATTTGGGTAAATTCAAGATTGACGATTTCTTAGCTCAATTGAAGCAAGAAGTGCAAGATCGAACACTCAATATTGTGGAGGAATAAGGTATTAAAGGCGCAAGAAAAGCCCCGGCAAAGAAGAACGCTCATCGTCTAAACAACGAAATTCGTGGTGTCAAAGAAGTTCGATTGTCTGATGACAGCGGCGAACAACTCGGTATCGTACCCTTTGATGAAGCGCTTGCGAAAGCGGAAGCTGAAAGCTTAGATTTGGTCGAGATCAGTCCGAACGCTGAGCCGCCGGTTTGTCGTATTATGGATTACGGCAAATTCCTTTACGAGAAGAGTAAAGCTGCGAAAGAGCAGAAGAAAAAACAAAAGACTATTCAGGTTAAGGAAGTTAAATTCCGTCCTGGTACAGATGTAGGCGACTATCAGGTAAAACTACGCAACCTGGTTCGCTTCATTGAAGAGGGTAACAAGGTCAAGGTTACTATCCGATTCCGTGGTCGCGAAATGGCGCACCAAAGCATCGGTGTTGACGTGCTGAACCGCTTGAAAGAAGACACTGCTGAAATCGCTTCAGTAGAAAGCTTCCCTTCACGCATCGAAGGCCGTCAAATGATCATGGTTCTTGCCCCTAAGAAGAAGTAATTTTGGCTTCCAAGTAACGATCGGCTGCGCCGAAAGGTGCGGCCGTTTTGTTCGCCAAATTGCTATGTTATTAACACAATGCGGAGTTATTCATCATGTCTAAGATGAAATCCAACAAAGGTGCTGCTAAGCGTTTCAAGAAAACTGCTGGTGGCTTCAAGTACAAGCGCGCAACCAAACGTCACATCCTGACTAAGCGTACTACTAAGAACAAGCGTCAGCTGCGTCCAAACGCGATCCTACCAGCGTGCGAAACCGCGCAAGTAGCTCGCATGCTGCCATACGCATAAGTTTTTAGTTTTAGTTTATTTAGTTTAGGAGAGACACAATGGCTCGCGTAAAACGTGGTGTACAAGCTCGTGCACGTCACAAGAGTGTAATGAAGCAAGCGAAAGGCTACTATGGTGCGCGTTCACGCGTATACCGCGTAGCTTTTCAGGCGGTAACGAAAGCTGGTCAATATGCTTACCGTGACCGTCGCCAGAAGAAACGCCAATTCCGTCAACTGTGGATCGCACGTATCAACGCTGCGGCTCGCCAAAACGGTATGTCATACAGCCGTCTGATTAACGGTCTTAAAAAGGCATCTATCGAAATCGATCGTAAGATCCTTGCCGATATCGCGGTATATGACAAAGCAGCATTCTCTGTGCTGGTAGAAAAAGCGAAAGCTTCACTGTAATTTTTACAGTAAAGAATTGCTGAGAAAGGAGAGCTTCGGCTCTCCTTTTTTGTTAGTTCTTCGTGTCTAGATAATTACACTTCGTGCATATTAAAATGAGTGATGGGTACGCCATCTCACTAAAATACCGTGGTATATTGCTTTGATAATAAGATGCATAATGCCTTCGCACTTTAAGTAGGCACAGTTTCACTGATGCTTTGTTGGTCAGGTCGTTATAGATACAGCAAAATCGAGACTTGCTGAGTTAGAGAACCTCGGGGTAGTACTTGAGCTAGCAGCATTACTTGAAGCAAAGCGAGTATTAAAACCGGGTGGTCGCCTGATTGTGATGAGTATGACCCAATACAGCATGAGTTTATTCCAGCAGATTGGGCTTATGTATCGTTATATCAAAATGCACGGTAACAAGCCTGCAGGTGCGATAAAACTCACGCCGAAAAGAACACTGCAATATCTTGATGCGGCGATGTTTGAGGGTATTCAAATCGAAGTTCTAGGGCATGGAGTAAAAGCGTTGTATGCAGAAGCAGTGAAAGCGCGCCGTTAATGACAGATTTTTGGAGCTCGGAGTACTACTCATCAATGCTAAAGATTTAAATAGACTGTTAATGCATTGGCCTTGCATCGGTCACTGCTCGTCCATTGAAAAAGTCGAATGTGGGGCAGTGAATGTTACGTACAAGATTCATGCTAGGCATACCTACTTTCTGCGCTGTTATCAAACCTTAACTGACGAGCAAATCTTACAGTCTCATCAGATTCAGCGCTCGTTAGCGGCCCAGCTGCCGTTTGTGATTGCTCCTTGCTTCACGGACAAAGCGTTAACGTTAATCAAATTTAATGGTGCATCTTACGCGCTGTACCCTGCTGCTCATGGGAACTCTGTGAGTAAACTCTCGTCAGTTCAGGCTAAATCGGCAGGTTTTGCGCTCGCACTCGTGCATAGTGCGCTTGTTCAGCATGATGGTAGCGCCTTTCCGTCTATTACCCTTAGTTGGGAAAAAGAGGCGTGGCTACTCAAACTGGAAACGATCATCAAACGAATTCGTCAGGCACCTACCAGTGTTGACAACTACTGGGCAATGCGCCGTGCTGAAAAACAGCAAGAGTACTTAGCGAATAACAACGGTGTGCACCAATACAAAATAGCCACTCAGCGTCAACTAATTCACGGCGACTACCATCAGGCTAATCTCTTTTTTGATAGGCATAGTGCAGTGTCAGGGCTGATTGATTGGGATTTATTGCAGAATATGCCTCCTGCCTATGATGTGATACGGGCATGTGCATATATGTTTCAAATGGATCCTCTGCTATCAAGTGCCTTTATTGGCGGCTATACGTCGCATTTACCATTGGCTGGCGAGGAACTGATAGATGGAGCCAGAGCTTGGGGGATATATGCGGATCACCATATTTGGCCGCTAGAGCAGGTGTACTTACATAATAATGTTGCTGCAAAGCGCTTTATTCCTCATCAAGATTTTCTGCCTTTTTCTCGGCAGTGGTGTCGTGTCGCTCACTACCTCAAAAACGATAAGGATATACGATGAACCAATACGTCTTTTTTTGTCAGCCTAACAACTGTGACCAGTTTACTTACTTGATCAAGGAGTCCCCCAGCTATCTTGCTGAAAAAGAAGCATTGTTAGAGCAGGGATTGATCATCGAAGGAGATGTGATTGTTGCTGATTGTGCGGAGACTGCGATTGAAAAATTCCGCCAGATTAATCTCAATGCAATCGAGGATTACATTCAACACGATCCTATCGTTGGCTTTACGACCTTTATCATGGAAATGTATCATTCGCTGCGTCGCCGGCTTGGAATGAAATCATGATTGTTGATATCTATCAGGTTGATGCCTTTAGCGCGTCATTGTTTCAGGGAAACCCGGCAGGGGTGTGCATCTCGGCGTCCATGTTGGATGAAGCTACCATGTTGGCTATTGCCGAGGAAATGGCGGTATCTGAAACCGCATTTCTTGCCTTAGATACCATGTCCTTACGCTGGTTTACACCGACAGTAGAAGTCGCACTCTGCGGTCATGGCACACTCGCCACAGCACATGTTCTGGCCGAGCGTGGTGACGTCAAAATTAGTGACAATGTCACTTTTTATACGCAGTCTGGACCTCTTGAGGTGACGGTACAACGTGAGGGGATAGCGATGGCATTTCCTGTTCCTGAGCTGATAGAAGTAACGCCAACCCCATCGCGGCTAGAAGCTTTAGGTCTACATGGCTCTGGTATCCGCACGAGTTATTGCTTTGGCGAAAAAGAGCTATTGGTGGTTGATTCTGAAGACGATGTAAAAGCGCTGTCTCCGGATTTTGCGGCGCTAAATACGCAGCCTGGACGTGGCTTGGTGGTGACTGCGGCAAGCTCTGATAATACGGTCGATATTGTCTCTCGCTACTTCGCCCCTTGGGTGGGGGTGAACGAAGACCCTGTGACGGGTTCGGCGCATTGCGCGTTGGCAGTGTATTGGTCACAAGCGTTGAGTAAAAAGCAACTTATCGGTTATCAAGCATCCGCACGCGGTGGGTATATCAAGATGACTCTTAGCGAAGACCATGTGTTGCTACAAGGCCAAGCAGTAACCGTATTTAGCGGAAAGCTGGATTTAAGCAAGAAGTAGTCATTTATTTTCCTCGCGGTATATTTTCAAGGTGCAGAATAAATTCCTCCGCGGTTAGTAGCCATAAAAAAGAGGCCAAATGGCCTCTTTTTCAGTAGTGAAGTGGGTGTATTACGCCACTTGGACTTGCTGTTGTTCGATTTCTTCACTTGGTGTGGCACCAGATTCAGCACCGTGCATCCAACGAATTAGCGTGCCGGATAGCGCCAATAAGATCACGCCGGAAATCGCGGCTGTTGCTGCAATGCCACCGAAGATGGCCATGGCACCATAATCGCCCACATGTGAGCCAATAATACCAGCCACATAGTTAGCGACGGCGTTAAAGCCAAACCATGCCCCCATCATTAGCGAGGCCAAACGTAGTGGTGCAAGCTTGGTGACTAGCGATAAGCCGATTGGAGAGAGACAAAGCTCGCCCATGGTATGGAAGAAGAACGCGCCCACCAACCAGAACATAGAGGTTTTAACCGCCGTGTCGCCACCTTGTTCTAAAACGGCGCCAATCATGAACACAAATCCTAACGCGAGCATAAATAGCGCCATTGCGAACTTCACGGGTGAACTTGGCTCTTTACTGCCTAAGCGAACCCATAGTGATGCGACAATTGGGGCAAACACGATGATGAAGAATGGATTAAGCGATTGAAACCAAGCCGCAGGGATCTCAAAACTCCCCACCATACGATCTGTGTATTGTTGGGTATAGATATTCATCAGTCCGCCTGCTTGCTCGAAGCCAGCCCAGAAAATGATCACGAACAAGCCCATCAATAAAATCACTTTTAGGCGATCGATTTCTTTTTTCGTCAGTGGGGCATTGGTGGTCGACTTATTGGCGTCTCGCGCTTGTTGTGCGGCGGGTACTTTACCGATTTCGCCCAGCCATGAGTTCGCCATGGTAAGCTGGATTGCCAAACTGATTAGCATGCCAACGCCTGCCGCGAAGAAACCGTATTGCCAACCGTAAGCACTTGTTACTGTACCAGAGACAAAACCGGCGAGCAGTGAACCAATATTGATCCCCATATAGAAGATGGTAAAGGCACCATCTCTACGGTGATCGCCTTCGTTATACAGGTCGCCAACCATGGTTGAAATATTGGGCTTTAACAGGCCACAACCAGTGATCAGTAAGGCGAGGCCAGCATATAAGGTATGCACGATATCCAAGCCATATTGGTGAGCGGGAAATGCAAGGGTGAATTGACCGATGGCCATTAAGGCACCACCGAACACCACCGCACGTCGCTGACCAATATAGTTGTCGGCAAACCATCCACCAATTAATGGCGTGATGTAGACCAAGCCTGTGTAGTAGCCATAAAGCTCAAGTGCATCTTTGGTTGACCAGCCTAAGCCACCGTTAATGGTCTGATCGGTCAAATAAAGGACGAGGATAGCGCGCATCGCGTAGTACGAAAAGCGCTCCCAAAGCTCAGTGCCAAAAAGCAAAAATAGCCCACGAGGGTGGCCGAGTATATTCTTTTGGTTTTCCATAACTATCTAATTATTCACTTAAAGTTTTTGTTGGGTCTGCATTTCGTCATTTGGCGTGCAGTACGTCGCCAAGAGGGAGGGTTGTGGTTAGGTGAGCTCCTTAAATGTAATTTGTAACAAAATATTTAAATCTAGAGTAATGGTTTTTTACCAAAATTAAAATCTATTAATCAATCTCTTTATGAGTCATTTGATTAACTTTCGAGCAGGTAGTTGAAATATTGTGTTCTGATGATTTCAAAAAAGGCTGCCACCATCATAGTTGGTGTAGCAGCCTCTTAAATCTTTGAGTGGGATCAAAAGAAGGGTGTTTATGTGACATGTGTCACTATGACGAGTGCGTTTGGGGAGAAATTAGACAATCGCGCTACGTAGCCACAGTGCAATATCTTCGTACATAGTTTGGTGGCTCTGATCGGCATCAGCCCAGCTCATCACAAAGTGATAAAGCTTTTCGTGGTGATACGCTTGCCCCACCATTTGATTGGCCAGTAACTCTAACGGACCGGGCGTCAGGCTATCGGTAAACAGTTTACAGTCCACAATCTCACCGTGTTTGACGTCCAAGTGTAACTCAACGCCACCCCAATCAAATCGCTCGTCAAAAGTGTGCATAAATTGCGGACTTTGGCCAAAGTTCCATTCCCAACTGCATTGCTTCTCGTAGATAGCATCAAACCCTTCGACGTCGGGTTTTGCTTGGGGAGAAATGTATTCAATCTCAGTGTGCTGACCAAAGTGCGCGAAGAATGCTTGCTTGATGGCGTCACAGACCTTTTCGTGATCCACCGATGGCACAAACTCCGCAATGTTAGCGACGCGAGCGCGGACTGACGTAATGCCTTTGGCTTGCAGTTTTTTGGGGTCGGGGTTGAGGTAATCACCCAATCGAGATAGATCGGCGTTAATCAACAATGTGCCATGATGAAAACCACGATCTTTGGCTTCTTTATACGCAGAGCCAGAAATTTTACGTTGTCCTTCAGGGGTGTCCATAACCAAATCGTTGCGTCCACTGGCGGAGGCATTCACGCCAAGCGACTTGAGCGCATCAAGGACAATTTGCGTAGAAATGGATTTATCATAGCCGGGTTTGCCTGCCATGAAGGTGAAATTGGTATTGCCGAGATCATGAAACACTGCGCCACCGCCACTTTGACGACGCGCTAAGACCACCTTGTCTTCTTCCATCTTTCGCGTATTACATTCGCGCCAAGGATTCTGACCACGTCCAATGACCACAGTATTGTCATTGCGCCACAAGAACAGCACATTTTGCTGTGCCGACATGGTGCGAAATATGGTGTCTTCCACGGCAAGATTGAACCAAGGGTGAGTGGACGTGGATACAAAAACGCGCAGCGGCAGAGAGTTAGGGTTCATGCAAGGCTCCAATCAGTCAAAAAGCTGGGCAGTAGAATAACAAACTCACTGAGGCGAGCGGGAACAAATAGCAATAAAAATCATCACCGAGCGTCGCTAAGACTGACAACTCTGCTTAAAGAGCAGACAAATTTACTTTTTCTCCGCAAATCAGTGTGGAAAAATCCAACAAAAGCGGTTTAGGGTTTGGCATTAGCCGTGGCATTAATTAGTATGTAAGGTCATTTTTATTACCCGTTCTCTCAGTTAATTGGCATGGTAGTGCAAATCGGCGCTCTGTCAGTTTGCTCAGACAATTGGTAAACCACGATTTCCAACTGGTATGCCACTTCTTTAATCTGGTTGGACAGCCCCACGGGTCGACGAGGAAACAATGCAACAATTAGAAGAAATTCTTGCTAGCGCAACAGCGGCGATCGCCAGTGCCGCATCCGTTGCTGCACTGGATGAGGTCCGGGTGAAATTCCTGGGTAAGAAAGGTGAATTAACCGCGCAATTACAAGCTTTAGGTAAATTGCCTCCGGAAGAGCGTCGTGAAGCAGGTCAAACGATCAACCAAGCGAAGCAAACCGTACAACAAGCGATTGCTGAGCGTAAGAATGCACTTGAGCGCGCCGAGTTGGAAGCGAAGCTTGCGGCTGAAACCATTGATGTTAGCTTGCCGGGCCGTCGTATTGAAAACGGTGGTATTCACCCTGTAACGCGTACTATTGAGCGTATCGAACAGTTTTTTGGTGAGTTAGGCTTTTCTGTTGCCGCTGGCCCAGAAGTCGAAGACGGCTTCCATAACTTTGATGCGTTGAACATTGCTGCGGACCATCCGGCACGCACAGACCATGATACTTTCTTCTTCAACCCTGATCTGATGTTGCGAACCCATACCTCGGGTGTACAAATTCGTACTATGGAAGCGGGTAAGCCACCGTTCCGCATTATCGCGCCGGGCCGTGTTTATCGAAATGATTACGACCAAACCCATACCCCCATGTTCCACCAAGTGGAAGGTTTATTGGTTGATAAAGACATTAACTTCGCTGACCTGAAAGGCGTGTTAAATGACTTTTTGCGTAACTTCTTTGAAGAAGATTTAGAAGTGCGTTTCCGTCCGTCTTACTTCCCGTTTACTGAGCCGTCAGCAGAAGTGGATGTGCGCCGTAAAGGTGGCAAGTGGCTTGAGATTTTAGGCTGTGGCATGGTTCACCCGAATGTCCTACGCGCGGTAAACATCGACCCAGAAACGTACCAAGGTTTTGCCTTCGGTATCGGGGTAGAGCGCTTAACCATGTTGCGTTATGGCGTGAATGACCTTCGTGCGTTCTTCGAGAACGATCTGCGCTTTTTGAAACAATTTAAGTAATCAGTGGGGCAAGGTAATAATGAAATTCAGTGAATCTTGGCTGAGAGAGTGGGTGAGCCCAGCAAACGACACCGAGGCGCTTGCCCACCAAATCACGATGGCTGGCTTGGAAGTAGACGAAATCGCGCCAGTGGCCGGTGACTTTTCCGGCGTAGTGGTTGGCGAAGTGGTTGAGTGTGGTCAGCATCCGGATGCGGATAAACTGCGTGTCACCAAAATCAATGTTGGCGGTGATGAGCTACTTGATATTGTATGTGGTGCGCCAAACTGTCGCCAAGGCTTGAAAGTTGCAGTAGCGACCGTTGGTGCGGTCCTTCCCGGAAACTTTAAGATTAAAAAAGCGAAGCTGCGTGGTCAGCCATCTTTCGGGATGCTGTGCTCTTTTACCGAGCTGGGTATCGATGTGGAATCTGATGGCATTATTGAGCTGCCGACCGATGCGCCAATTGGCACCGATATTCGCGAGTACTTGTCACTCAATGACGCTGCGATTGATGTTGATTTAACACCTAACCGCGCTGATTGCTTGAGCCTGCGTGGCCTCGCTCGCGAAGTGGGGGTTCTCAACCGCGCCGATGTGGTCGAGCCGACCATTACTCCAGTGGCACCTAGCATTGATGATAAAGTCGCGGTACGTATTGATGCGCCTCAGGCATGCCCACGTTACCTTGGCCGCGTCGTTCGCAATGTCAATGTTGGCGCACAAACGCCGCTTTGGATGCAAGAAAAACTGCGTCGCAGCGGCATTCGTGCCATTGATCCTATAGTCGATGTCACCAACTATGTGATGCTCGAACAAGGTCAGCCGATGCACGCGTTTGACCTCAGCAAAATTGAAGGCGGCATCGTCGTGCGTCTTGCTGAAGAGGGCGAAGCACTGACCTTACTCGATGGCAATGAAGCGAAGCTAAATGCGCAAACACTGGTAATTGCCGATGACCAAAAAGCCTTGGCGATGGCGGGAATTTTTGGTGGTCAAGACTCAGGTGTGACGTCGGAAACTCAAGACATCTTATTGGAGTCCGCATTCTTTGCACCTGAAGCCATTCGTGGCCGTGCACGTAACTATGGTTTGCATACTGACTCGTCACACCGCTTTGAGCGTGGCGTTGATCCAGCACTACAAACTGCTGCGATGGAGCGTGCGACTGAACTATTGATCGCGATTTGTGGCGGAGAAGCCGGTGAAATTGTGGTGGGTGAGTCATCTGAGCATCTGCCTAAGCGTGACACTGTGACTTTGCGCCGCGAGAAACTCGATCGCCTGCTGGGTCATCATATCGACGATGCAACCGTTACCGACATTCTGACCCGTCTTGGCTGTGGCGTCTCGCAGACGCAAGAAGGTTGGCAGGCGACAGCACCAAGCTGGCGTTTTGATATTGCCATTGAGCAAGACTTGATTGAGGAAGTGGGCCGTATCTATGGATACGACAACATTCCGACGCGCGCACCGAAAGCCGCACTGACTATGCGCGAGCATCAAGAAGCCGCGATGCCGCTAAAACGTGTACGCGATTTGTTGGTTGACCGTGGCTTCCACGAGGCAATTACCTACAGCTTTGTCGAGCCAAAACAGCAAGCGTTGATTGTGCCAGAGGTTGAGCCGCTGATCCTACCAAGCCCAATTTCTGCAGACATGTCAGCCATGCGTTTGAGCCTGCTTCCAGGGCTTTTGAATACAGTGGCGTACAACCAAAAACGTCAACAACCGCGCGTGCGTTTGTTTGAGTTTGGTTTACGTTTCACACCAGAAGGCGATATGACGGGTGCTGTTCGTCAAGAAAATATTCGTCAAGAGCGTATGCTCGCGGGTGTGATTGCTGGTCCTCGTAGTGAAGAGCACTGGGATATGGCAACGGCGACGGCGGATTTCTTTGATTTGAAAGGCGATCTTGAAGCCGTTCTTGAATTGAGCGGTAAGTTGTCTGACTTCCGTTTTGTCGCCGCCAAGCATCCAGCGATGCACCCGGGTCAAACCGCTGCGATTGAATTGGATGGCAAGGTCGTTGGCTATATGGGTACCTTACACCCGGAGCTTGAGCGTGAGTTTGGCTTAAATGGTCGTACCGTGGTGTTTGAGATTGAGTGGCAAGCCATTGACAGTCGCTTTATTCCGGAAGCCGCTGGCCTTTCTAAATTCCCAGCAAACCGCCGTGATATTGCGGTGATTGCCGACCAAGCACTCGCGTCTGGTGACGTAGTGGCTGCTTGCTTGGAAAGCGGTAATGCGTTGGTGAAAGGGGCGAAACTGTTTGACCTCTACACTGGCAAAGGGGTGGAAGAAGGCAAGAAAAGCTTGGCGATTGCCCTTACGCTTCAGTCTGATGAGCGCACGTTGGAAGAAGCCGATATTAGCGATGCCGTGTCTGGTGTTGTGGCCCATTTATCAGAAAAACTGGGCGTAACTTTGCGTGATTAATCCCACTCTGATTAGAAAAAAGCAGCGGAAACGCTGCTTTTTTTATGCCTAATTGATCTAACATCTATCCGTTTGAAAAGCTGAGTAAATTCACTAAATCTGTATAAAATCCACTCAGATATTGATAAATTTGCCTAAAATCAGTCACTAATGGATATATGCAAATAGCGTGACTAAAATACGCTTGGTAAGTGGCTGGTAACAAAGGTCAAATTTTTGGACACTGTTCTTGCTTTTGCAACTTAAAAAAGTTGGCGCAAATCAGCCAGTTGGCATACACTTGTTTTGAGTTGGTCCTCAAATATCCCTAAAATACAAGGGCTAAAGACGTGTGGACCACGTGTAGAATGGTGGTGTCGATACTGCGGTATTGCATATGTGTTCAACAATTCTTGAGGGAAAAACCTATGGCGCTCACTAAAGCCGATTTGGCTGAGAACCTGTTTGAAAATATCGGGATTAGCAAACGGGACGCCAAGGAGACAGTCGAAGCGTTTTTCGAAGAAGTTCGTAAAGCACTCGAAAGTGGCGAGCAGGTGAAATTATCGGGTTTTGGTAATTTTGACTTGCGAGACAAGAATGAACGTCCCGGTCGAAACCCTAAAACAGGGGAAGATATTCCAATCACTGCGCGACGCGTTGTGACGTTTCGACCTGGCCAAAAACTAAAAGCACGGGTTGAGAACGCCAAGGTAGAGAAATAAACAGAGCGTTACTCGTGCCAGTGGTGACGATGCCACGGATAAAAAGCCGCGGACCGAAAGGTTGGCGGCTTTTTAATTTGTCTATACATGATCACACTGTGAAGGGAAAACGCTGGGTTTATCGGTTAAGTCGCTGTAACGTTTTGTTGTCTAGTTGTAATAAAAGGAAGCATTATGCTGACAGCACGCCCTGGTGCCTTTATTGATGCGGCATTGACCGCACCTCACGCCTTTACCCCAGACTCATGGCGAGTTGGCTCGCTGACCTTCAATCACAGTGCGCCCGGTATTATCTCAATCCAACCCGATGTGACCAACGTTTCCCGTTGTGTGGTGCTATCGTCGGGGATCCATGGAGACGAAACTGCACCGATTGAACTGATTGATCAGCTGCTCTCGGATATGCTCGCAGGGCAATTTACCCCAGACGTACCACTGTTACTGATCATTGGCCATGCTGAGGCGATTAAAGCACACACTCGTTTTATTGAAGATAACCTTAACCGTTTATTCGGAGGCTGGAATGAGGAAAAAAACGAAGAGCACTACCTTGCCAACCAGCTGCAAAAAGCGGTGAGCGATTTCTTCGCGGCTCAACCGGATAACATGACCCGTTGGCATCTTGATTTACACAGTGCCATTCGCGAGTCCTACCATTATATGTTTGGTGTGATCCCAACCACGCCGACCGAGAAAGACGTGCGCCCATTGGCCGCATTACTCAATGACGCCAAAATGGATGCCACTGTCCTGTCTCAATCACCCTCACCAACCTTTAGCTGGTATAGCGCCAATCACCATAATGCGCTGGCTGCAACCTTAGAAATGGGCCGTGTGGCGCCGTTGTTTGAAAATGATATGCGAGAGTACGAGCCACTTGATCGCACATTACGGGGCTTGTTAAAAGCCGCTACGTTGCCGACTGAATTAGCGCCGATGCGCTTTTATCGTGTGACCCGAACCTTGACCAAGCACACGGAGCAATTTGCACTCACGTTTCCTTCCACCGCCAAAAACTTCACACCGTTTGAAAAGGGCGCATTATTGGCGACCGACAAGGGGCAAGAGATTTATGCTGAACACGACGGTGAGGTGGTGATCTTCCCAAACGCGAATGTCCAAGTGGGTCATCGCGCCGGGTTACTGGCCACACCATTTGAAGCCGATGCGAGTCAGCCTCTCTATGTGTACGTACCCAAAAAAGCCACCGCGTAGCGCTTTTCAAGCCTCACGCCAGTCTGTAAAGTGCGTCACAGAATCAAAATAATGGATGACGCATGCGAGTGTCCGAACTTACTGCACGCCAACAAGCCAGATGGCGGCGTGCTTTATTAGCATTTAGTGGTGTGTTACTGGTCGTCGGCGTTTTTGCTCTGAGCGTTGGGGAGATCTGGATCGCTCCGTTTGGCAATCACTCAGTATTAGAGTCGCAGCTGCTGGTAGAACTGCGTTTGCCGCGAGTGATGGCGGCCATCCTCATTGGCGCGTCGCTTGCCATTGCAGGGGCGAGTTTACAGGTGTTACTCGGTAACCCGCTTGCCGAGCCCGGCGTGTTGGGGATCTCAGGCGGCGCCAGCGTCGCGGTCGTGTTGTTGCTTTTTTTCGCGCCAGCATGGGCATCTGGTGGCATGATGGCGGTTGCAGCTATGCTTGGTGCTAGCCTCTTTACACTGATATTGGTGTTGCTTGCTCGGCGTGCCTTAGCGACGTCACGCATCTTGTTAGTGGGCGTAGCCTTGAGCATCCTTGCTGGGGCGGTGGTGACCTTAGCCTTTTATTTCAGCTCCGATTTTAACCTTCGCCAATTGATGTATTGGCTGATGGGTTCGTTGTCCGGTATGCGCTTAAGCCATATCGCGTGGTTGGCGCTGACTGCACCGTGTATCGCGATATTGTGTCATTTTGGCCAGCAATTGGATCAACTCATGCTTGGTGATGTACAAGCGCAACAATTGGGGCTAGATACTCATCGATTGCGTTGGCAACTGATTGTGCTGATCAGCATCTTGGTCGGGTTATCGGTAGCTGCAGCTGGCGTGATTGGCTTTATTGGCCTTGTGGTGCCCCACTACTTGCGTTTGTGGTTTGGCAGTCGGAATCGCTACTTGTTGCCTTTGTCGGCGTTAGCTGGGGCGATTTTACTGGTCAGTGCCGATACGCTGGGTCGATTACTGCTTGATGCGGCAGAGCTCCCCGTCGGGGTAGTGACCAGCGTGATTGGTGCGCCTTTATTCATTTGGATGCTGGTCAAGGCGGTGTAATGTTAACAGCACATCAATTAAGTCTATCGCCGCGTCTATTGCCTCTGTCTATCCGCTTTCAGCCAGGGCAAGTTACGCATTTGATTGGCCCTAACGGCAGTGGCAAAAGCACCTTATTACATTTGCTCTCAGGGCTTGGTACGCCTGAACATGGCCAGGTGAGCATTCAAGACACCGCTATCGCCGGCCTACGCCGCCAAGATCTCGCGCATCTTCGTGGTTACTTAATCCAACAGCAAAAGCCTGCTTTCGTAATGGCGGTGTATGAATACCTCAATCTGGTCATCGACAGTCTACAGCTTGGCCAAGCGTCTACACGTGATGCGGTGGTAAGACGTGTATGCCAATCGCTGTCGATTGATGACAAGCTTCATCGTCGTGTTGACAGTTTGTCGGGAGGCGAATGGCAACGGGTTAGGCTGGCCGGGGTATTATTGCAAGTTGACAGGCAATTAAACCCACAAGCTTCTGTGTTATTGCTTGATGAGCCGGCGACGGGGCTGGATGTTGCTCAGCAAGAAGCGATTTACGCAGAAATTACTCACGCCGCCAAGCAGGGACTGTGCGTCGTCATGGCAAACCATGACCTAAACCGCAGCCTAACGCATGCAGATAACGTGGTTTTGCTCAACCAAGGCCGGATGGTGGCGAGTGGTGCACCCCGTGATGTACTCTCGGACACCCGCTTGTCTGACGTATTTGCGACCCCTTTAGTGCAGGTCAGTACCGCATACGGCCCGGTGATCGTGCGAGTTGGCGAGCAAGCCGATCTTAATCCGCCTCGATGACGTTCAGCTTGGCCCTGATAAATTCCGCGTGATCCACATAAAGCAGCTCGGCGGTTTTACGGATCACCGCTTCTTCGAGCGGGTCGATATTTTCATCGGCATACGCCACTGACCACATAGCTTCAATCAGTTCAATCCGTGCTTGTGGGTCTAAATCACGCAGCTTGTCCGTGTATTCGTATAGCGATGTCGCTTGTTTACTGTGGGCTTGTGCCTCGGCCAACAGTGTATCTGCTTGCGATGGCTCGAGGTTCAGTAATTGGCAAATGCGATCGCGCTTAGTCACAAACTCGCGGTCATCAATGTCGTGATCGGCCATCGCCACCTCACTCAATAAGCCGGCCATCGCTTGATGCAGCGATAGTCCAGAGTCACTGTGTTGCGTCGCGTCAGCGGCGAGGGCGGATTCGAGTTTTTTAAAAAGCTGTTTTAGCATGGCTGTTCTCCCAAACTGCGGAGTTTGTTGGCCGTCTTTACACATTGAATACGTAGTGAACGGGCAATACGTTTACTTTGGCGACACCGTGTTGGCGGTTTGAGCGTCGATGGCGCGGCTTTGTTTCTTTTTACTTTGTGATAGGATGCGTCTCCAATCAACCTTATTTATCGGCTGTGACACTGATAAACGCCTTAAAAGATTAAGCAGTAAGCAGGAATCGCCTTGAGTTCACGTCATCACAACACGTCAGAGACACTGTTTGCAGCGTTAAACGATTGTATGCTGCAAGACCGTTTTCGTTTTAAAAAGCGCATCCATGGCGCACAAAAAATTAAAAAAGACGACGCCAAACAGGCGGTTTACGATCAAATCGCCGCTGAAATGGCGCAGAGTATGCAGCGCCTGCTCGCCCGTCGTGCCAATACACCTGCTGTTCGCTATCCGGAAGCATTGCCAGTCAGTCAGAAGAAAGATGACATTGCCGAAGCAATCGCGAATAACCAAGTAGTGATCATTGCGGGGGAAACGGGCTCAGGCAAAACCACTCAGTTGCCCAAAATTTGTATGGAGCTTGGGCTAGGCGTCGCCGGTACCATAGGTCACACTCAGCCACGTCGCTTGGCTGCGCGCTCGGTCGCTTCGCGGATTGCTGAAGAGCTTAACGTCGAGTTAGGCAGCAGCGTGGGCTATAAAGTGCGCTTTAACGACAAAGTCTCAGAGTCGACGCAAGTCAAACTGATGACGGACGGGATCTTGCTAGCCGAAATTCAGCACGATCGGTATCTGAATCAGTACGACTGCATCATTATCGATGAAGCTCACGAGCGCAGCCTAAACATCGATTTTATTCTCGGCTATTTGCGCGAGCTATTACCCAAGCGTCCCGATCTCAAAGTCATCATTACCTCGGCAACCATCGATCCTGAGCGCTTTTCTAAGCACTTTAATAACGCGCCTATGATAGAGGTGTCTGGCCGTACTTACCCGGTGGAAGTGCGCTACCGCCCATTGGTGGAAGAGGACGATAGCGATCGTGACCAGCTGGAAGCGATCAGTGATGCGGTCGATGAGCTGTGCCTTGAAGGGCCGGGGGATATCCTGATCTTTATGAACGGTGAGCGTGAGATCCGCGACACCGCCGATCATCTTCAGCGTCGTCAACTGCGCGATACCGAGATTTTACCCTTGTACGCAAGGCTTTCTGCTGGCGAGCAAAATCGTGTATTCCAACCTCACTCTGGGCGTCGGATTGTGCTGGCCACCAACGTCGCCGAGACCTCGCTAACCGTGCCGGGCATTAAGTATGTGATTGATCCCGGCACGGCACGGATTTCTCGCTATAGCTACCGGACTAAGGTGCAGCGACTGCCGATTGAGCCGATTTCACAGGCCAGTGCTAATCAGCGTAAAGGACGCTGTGGCCGTGTGTCGGAAGGCATTTGTGTGCGTCTGTATAGCGAAGAGGACTTTTTAGGCCGTCCTGAATTTACCGATCCAGAAATTCTGCGGACAAATCTGGCCTCAGTGATCCTGCAAATGACGGCAATAGGGCTCGGTGATATTCAAGCCTTCCCGTTCGTTCAGCCGCCTGACAGCCGTCATATCAAAGATGGTGTCCGTTTGCTCGAAGAGCTGGGGGCGATCAAGCCGGGCCAAGCCACCGATAAACGTAAGCTGACCGCGATTGGTAAAACCTTGGCCAAACTGCCGATTGACCCGCGTTTGGCACGCATGGTGATTGAGGCGCCCAAGCATGGTGCCTTAAATGAGGTGATGGTGATTGCCGCGGCCTTGGCAATCCAAGATCCGCGTGAGCGTCCAGCGGATAAGCAGCAACAAGCGGATGAAAAGCACCGTCGTTTTGCCGATAAAGAATCGGACTTTTTGGCCTATGTAAACCTTTGGGATTACGTTAAAGACCAGCAAAAAGCGCTGTCGAATAACCAGTTCCGTAAACAGTGCAAAAAAGACTATCTCAATTACCTGCGCGTGCGAGAGTGGCAAGACGTTCACTATCAGATCAGCCAAGTGATGAAAGAGCAAAATGCACAATTCAACCAAGAGCCCGCCAGTTATCAGGCCATTCACATGGCACTGCTCGCTGGGCTATTAAGTCACATCGGTCTGAAAGACCAAGAAAAGAATGAATACCAAGGCGCGCGGAACGCACGATTCCATATTTTCCCGGGCTCTGGGCTTTTCAAAAAGCAGCCTAAATGGGTGATGGTTGCCGAGCTGGTTGAAACCTCAAAACTCTGGGGGCGAATTGTCGCGCGAATCCAACCCGAATGGGTAGAGCCACTGGCGCAGCATTTGATTAAGCGCAGCTACAGTGAACCACATTGGTCACGCAAGCAAGCGGCTGTGATGGCCAGTGAGAAGGTCACGCTATACGGGATCCCAATTGTGGCCAGCCGTAAAGTCAATTATGGCGCCATCGACCCGGTGCTTAGCCGTGAGCTGTTTATTCGTTCGGCATTGGTTGAAGGGGATTGGCAAACCAAACATGCCTTTTTCCGCCAAAACCAAAAGCTGCTGGCGGAAGTGGAGGAGCTCGAGCTCAAATCTCGCCGGCGCGATATTTTGGCAGACGACGATACCTTGTTCGACTTTTACGATCAGCGCCTCGATCATAGTGTGGTCAGCGGGCGTCACTTTGATACGTGGTGGAAAAAGGCACGTCAAGACAATCCCGACCTGCTTAACTTTGAAAAAGCCATGCTACTGCAAGGGGATGCCAGTCATGTCACGGAGCTGGATTACCCCAATTTTTGGCATCAAGGCAACTTGAAACTCAAGTTGAGCTACCAATTTGAACCCGGCCAAGACCATGATGGGGTGACGGTGCATATCCCACTGCCGATTCTCAATCAGGTGTCAGAAGAAGGCTTTGACTGGCACGTCCCCGGGCTACGTCACGAGCTAATTGTCGCGCTGATTAAATCTTTGCCTAAGCCGTTACGACGTAACTTCGTTCCGGCACCAAACTATGCGGATGCGGTCTTACAACGCGTGACGCCCATGGAAGCGCCTTTGCTCGATAGCATGGAAAAAGCCTTAAAGCAGATGTCCGGTGTCACCATTGAGCGCGACAGCTGGAATGTGGCGCAACTGCCAGAGCATCTGCGCATTCAGTTCCGCGTTGTGGATGATAAAAATCTCACCTTGGCTGAAAGCGAAGATCTTAATGCTCTGAAACTGTCACTGAAAGATAAGGTGCAAGCGACGTTATCGGACGTGGCAGATGATGACATTGAGCAGCAAGGACTCACCCAATGGACATTTGGGGAACTGCCGAAACGCTACCAGCAAAAGCGCAGCGGGTTTGAAGTCAAAGCGTATCCGGCTTTAGTCGATGAAAAAGACAGTGTCGCGATCCGCCTTTTCGAAACTGAAGATCAACAACATAAAGCCATGCAAGCGGGGCAGCGTCGATTGGTCTTGCTCAATGTGCCATCGCCGATAAAATACCTGCACACCCATTTGCCCAACAAGTCGAAACTCGGTCTGTATTTTAACCCTTATGGCCGTGTTTTGGATTTGATTGATGACTGTATCGCCTGTGGCGTGGATAAGCTCATTGAGCAACACGGCGGGTTAACCTGGGAAGCGCAAGCATTTGAAGCCCTTAAAGAGACGGTGCGTGCGGAGCTAGGCGATACCGTGGTAGATATTGCTCAACAGGTCGAACAGATTTTGACCCATGCCTTTAGCATCAATAAAAAGCTGAAAGGCAAAGTGGATCTTTCGATGGCGTTTGCGATGTCGGATATCAAAGCCCAACTAGAAGGGCTGATTTACAAAGGCTTTGCTACCGACTCAGGCTGGCAGCGGCTGCCCGATATTTTACGCTATATGAAAGCGATAGAGCGTCGGTTAGAGAAGCTGCCGATTGATCCAGCGCGAGATCGCAGCCATATGCTCAAGATTGAATCTGTGATGAATGACTACAAGGCGTTGCTGAATAAGCTACCGAAAGGCAAAACTCTCCCTGATGAGGTAAAAGCCATACGCTGGATGATTGAGGAGCTTCGAGTGAGTTACTTCGCGCAGCAACTGGGTACGCCTTATCCGATTTCAGACAAGCGGATTAAAAACGCCATTGCGGCGGTTTAAACGCGGCAAGGTCGTGCCGYCGTGTGACGTCAGTGAATGGATAAATCGTGAACGATAATTAATTTATATAAATATCAATAGTTAATAGAAAC
>NZ_MUFK01000002.1:0-127534 GCF_001996085.1 Salinivibrio sp. PR5 | reverse complement strand
GTCGTATATGGAGAGAAAAACAGGATAAAAATCTATTTTTAATTTTTAAACTAGTTCTTGTTACTAATTTTAGTGGTTGGTTAGTTAGCAATGATCAGTATTTCAGCGTACAAGTGTGTACACGCGTGTTCGCTAAAACAGGGCGGGCCGACCGCTATCAACGAGTGAAACATGAGAGAAGAAGCGGCGAGTATGATCGCCGCGTATGTCGTTAAATGGCTTGTGGACGCAAATGGCTTTGCAGTTGCTGGGCAATCGGTGACAATGTCTCGTTCGCTTCACCGACAACAATGACGCTCGCATCATGAGCCGGCAGGCTTACCGACATCATATTACCATCACGTTGCTGGGCAGGAGATTGACTGGACATGGGAACCACAAAAACCGTATAGGCCTGCCCATCAGCTTCCATCACCATATGCAGCGCATGTTGGTCACCAAAACTGCAATGGTTGATATAGGTGACTTGGCCGGGGAGCTGGGTGAATGCTTTGCCGAAAGGACGTAACTTAGCGTTAACCTGTTGAATGCTGGCATTTTCATTGACACCCTCGATAAAGGCATGTTCATGATAGTAGTGTGCCAAGGCAACACGGTTGATATCCATGCTACCGAGTCCCCAGTTAAATTGGCCCAAAGCGATCCCAAATACAAACGCAATCGATGCGGCGATCGCCAGATGCCAGCGAGGTCGCTTCGTCTGAGCAGCGACATGGGATGTTTGTGCAAATACGATTTTATCCGCCAAATCCTCAGGCACATCGACCCGCAAGGCTTGGTCGATTTTACTGTCGAGATCGGCAATATCGTCGGCATACTGTTGATGGCTTGCTGACGCTGACTTATGTGCTTGGACATCTGGATCTGTGGTATGCGGATCAGCCAGAAGACGGCGACGGAATTCAAGATCGTCCATAGTGTATGCCTCCCGGGTTGGCGTTGGTATCGAGTGCTTCTTTGAGTTGCGCTCTTGCTCGGAATAAACGTGTCATCACCGTGTTTTTATTTAAATCAAGGATCTGAGCGATTTCATCGCCACTAAACCCCGCGATCACTTGCAGCACTAGCGGCTCTCGGTACTCAGGGGCGAGGGCGGCGATTTGACGGTGTAACCAGCGCTGCTCCATCGAGGCTTCTTCACTCGGACGAGTGTTGTCGATCAGCTCTCCCTCTTCGACTTCCACGGTATCAAACTGTTTGCGTTCGAAACGTCGCGCATTTTCTCGGCGTAAAATAGTAATAAGCCAGGCTTTTGCAGCTTTATCATCGTGCAAACTGTCCAGGGCTCGCCATGCGCGCAAACAGGTTTCTTGCACTAAGTCTTCCGCGATATGCGGATCTTTCGCTAGCCAGAAAGCATAGCGATAGAGGTCACGGTGCCAAGCGCGCACCAGTGCCTCATAACGGGCTTGTCGGTTCATACCAGACTCGACCTTATAAGGTGACGATTAATTTCATACTGACCGTGAAAAGTGTCATTAAATTTCATCTTTTCACGAAAAGCGGCGTAACTTTGATCTGTTTCAATATAGCGTACTCACAAGTCGGTAAAGTGAACCCTGTCGTTATCGGCCATGTGTCGACACTCGTGAGGTTGAGTGAACGGCGTTTCCTTTTTGAATGATATGACTTTCTGTTCGGATCTGGGTGCGGGGAAAAGCACTGCACACTTCCCAGATTATCGTTTTGCTTTCCAATCTTTTTTGGGGCTCACGCTAGCGTGTAGCCCCTTTTTTTATTGCGTATTTTCTTTTCAATTCTCTGAAAATAAATCACTGTGATCAGCCTAGGTGCTGAATTGTGCGCCTGTTGGCAATCTTACCAATCAATTAAAACGGATGTTTTAAGCTGGTAACATTTTAGTTACACTCGTGGTCAGACCTGTAGAACATCCTAAGGAGCAGTGATGACGTCTCAGCAACACCTTAAAACCAGCAAGGGCGATCGTATCGCCATTGTGTCTGGGCTGCGCACGCCATTTGCCCGCCAGTCAACCGCCTATACAGATGTCCCCGCGGTTGACCTCGGAAAAATGGTGGTTCAAGAAATGCTCAATCGCAGTGCGATTTCGCCGAAAGACATCGATCAAGTCGTGTTTGGTCAAGTGGTACAAATGCCGGAAGCCCCAAACATTGCCCGTGAAATTGTATTGGGGACAGGTATGGACATCCATACTGACGCCTACAGTGTCACACGTGCTTGTGCGACCAGTTTTCAAGCGGTGGTAAATGTTGCTGAGAGCATGATCGCGGGCAATATCGAAGTGGGTATTGCTGGGGGCGCGGACTCGTCGTCCGTACTGCCCATTGGTGTGAGCAAGAAGTTAGCACGCACTCTTTTGGACTTGAGTAAAGCCAAAACAATGAGCAAGCGTTTGAAGCTGCTCAGTAAGCTTTCGGTGAAAGATCTGGCACCTGTTCCACCTGCGGTAGCGGAATATTCAACCGGCCTGAGTATGGGGCAAACCGCAGAGCAAATGGCGAAGTCACATCAAATTAGCCGCAAAGAACAAGATGCCTTAGCGCTACGCTCGCACCAACTGGCGAGCAAAGCGTGGGACGAAGGCTTGCTCAGTGATGAGGTGATGACAGCGTACCCTGAACCTTACAAAGCGTGGATTGCACAAGACAACAACTTACGTCCGCAATCCACTCTCGAGGATTACGCGAAACTGCGCCCAGCTTTTGACCGCAAGCATGGCTCGGTCACCGCGGCAAACAGTACGCCGCTCACTGATGGTGCCGCTGCGGTATTGATGATGCCAGAAAGCCGCGCCAAAGCGCTAGGCCTTGAGGTATTAGGGTATATCCGCTCATATGCTTTCTCCGCCATTGGGGTGCAAAAAGACATGCTGATGGGGCCGTCTTACGCGACGCCGCTAGCGCTCGACCGTGCCGGTATTTCACTGTCCGACCTAACCTTGATCGATATGCACGAGGCCTTTGCGGCACAAACCCTTTCGAATGTAAAAATGTTTGCATCCGAGACGTTTGCACGTGAGCACCTTAATCGTGACCGCGCGATTGGCGAAATTGATATGGATAAATTTAACGTCTTGGGGGGCTCGATTGCATACGGTCACCCATTTGCGGCAACCGGTGCCCGTATGATCACCCAAACACTGCGTGAACTGAAACGTCGTGGCGGCGGACTGGCCCTTAACACCGCATGTGCCGCAGGTGGCCTTGGCGCAGCAATGATTTTGGAGGCGGAATAATGACAGTCGAAAACCATCAAGCCTTTACGCTACATATCGCTGACAACCAAGTCGCTTGGCTAAAAGTGGATGTTCCCGGAGAAAGCATGAATACCCTACAGGCAAGCTTTGTCGAAGGGGTCTCCGAGGTACTGGAACAACTGGAAAACAATAGCAATATTAAGGGGCTTGTGATCCATTCTGGCAAGCCAGACAACTTTATTGCCGGTGCGGATGTGCGCATGCTCGATGCGTGTGAAACAGCTGAACAAGCCGCAGAGATTGCCGCACAAGGACAAATGTTATTTGCACGTATTGAAAAGCTACCCTTCCATGTTGTAGCTGCAATCCACGGCCCATGTTTAGGGGGCGGATTGGAGCTCGCGTTGGCATGTCATAGCCGTGTCGCGACCGATTGGGACAAAACCCGACTCGGGCTGCCAGAAGTGCAACTGGGGTTATTACCCGGCTCGGGCGGTACGCAGCGACTGCCACGTCTTATTGGCGTGCCAAATGCGCTGGATATGATCCTAACCGGCAAACAACTGCGAGCGAAAAAAGCGAAAAAGCTCGGCGTGATTGATGACTGTGTTCCGCATACCGTATTGCTGGATGTGGCAGAAGCCTTGGCGCAAAAATCAAAGCCCAAGCGCCCGCGTAGCTGGCAAAGCTGGATGCTCAGTGGTAATGCGGTTGGCCGTAACTTTGTCTTTGACCAAGCAGGAAAGAAAACCCGTGCTAAAACACGGGGTAACTATCCTGCTGCGGATGCGATTCTTGCGGTGGTGAAAAAGGGGTTAGATAAAGGCATTCAAGCGGGTCTTGAAGAGGAAGCGCGCCGTTTTGGTGAACTGGTGATGACCAGCGAATCCAAAGCGTTGCGTAGCATTTTCTTTGCGACCACGGCGATGAAAAAAGAAAACGGTGCAGATGCTGAGCCGGGCGAGATTAAACGGATTGGCGTCTTAGGTGGCGGCTTGATGGGGGCCGGGATTGCCCATGTGTCGGTGGCAAAAGCCGGCTATCCTGTCCGAGTGAAGGACGTCAGTGAAGACGGCATCTTAAATGCGCTGCGCTACAGCTACAATTTGCTCAACAAAAAGCGCAAGCGTAAGCAGATCAGTAAAGCGGAACTGCAAGCGACCATGATGCAACTGTCTGGCGATACGCAAGCGACCACCTTGTCGAATGCAGATGTGGTGATTGAAGCGGTGTTTGAAGATTTATCACTCAAGCATCGTATGGTCGAGGAAATGGAGTCAATTACAGGAAACGAGGCAATTTTTGCCACCAATACCTCGTCATTGCCTATTCACCAAATAGCTCAAGGCAGCCAGCGCCCGGAGAACATTGTGGGCTTGCATTACTTTAGCCCGGTGGAAAAAATGCCGCTGGTGGAAGTCATCCCGCATACAGGTACCAGTGAGAAGACCATTTCGACGGTGGTAAAACTGGCTCGTCAACAAGGTAAAACGCCTATCGTGGTTGGTGACAGTGCGGGCTTTTATGTCAATCGTATCCTAGCGCCCTATATGAACGAAGCGGCGCGAGTGTTATTGGCTGGCGAAAGCATTGAGCATATCGACAATGCTTTACTCGACTTCGGTTTCCCAGTTGGTCCTATCACTTTGTTGGATGAAGTCGGAATCGATATTGGGGCTAAGATTGCGCCCATTTTGACTCAAGAGCTGGGTGAGCGTTTTGAAGCGCCAGATGTGTTTGACGTGTTGCTGAACGACGACCGAAAAGGGCGTAAAACAGGCAAAGGATTTTACTTATACGATACGGGCAAAAAAGGCAGCAAGGGCAAACAGGCCGATAAAAAAGTGTACAGCCTGCTCAATATCAAGCTGAATCCAACGCTCTCTGGCCATGACATCGCACAGCGATGTGCGCTGATGATGCTCAATGAAGCGGCGCGTTGTTTGGATGAAGGGGTGATTCGCTCTGCCCGTGATGGTGATATCGGTGCGATTTTCGGCATTGGGTTCCCTCCTTTCCTAGGCGGTCCTTTCCGCTATATGGACCAAGTGGGAGTAGAGCGCATTGTGAGCTTGCTGCAATCTCATCAAGACCGTTATGGCGACCGTTTTGCACCGTGCGAGCGTTTGGTGATGATGGCAAAAGAAGGGCAACAGTTTTATCCCTGAGCTCGGCGTGCCACCTAAACCAAAAGGGCAGCGTCACGCTGCCCTTTTTTATCGTGGTCGTTTGTCAGGCCACTGTAGTTTTGCAGTGACGCGCTTATTCTTCGCTGCGGCCACAAATGGCCCGAAATGCGTCAATATCGCGAATAGGGTGCGCACCGTCTAATTCGGCATGTTCACGGTGCTCGCTGCCGCAGCTATGCATAACAAGCCTATCCGCGGTTCGCGGTTTGAGACGGTTAACCACAAACCGCACCATGTCGGCACGGGTTAGCGACTCCATGGCCTCAGCCACCTGTTCACGGCGTTCGTAGTGATAGTCTTTGTTGCCGATACTGATCCAATAGCGCTGCGCGCGAGCACGTAGGTTATTATCTGGCTCGCGAATTTGCGCTAACAAGCTTTGCTTACTGCTTTGCCAGCGCGCTTCGCTCATTTCCAGCAAGATCATAAATAGCGCATTGAGGAAATCATCCACGGCGGCCATCAGTTGGTTAGGGCCTGCCATTGGCGATTGGACGTAAAAGATCAGCCCTGGGTGGCGATTTAACGGTAAATTGCCAGCGCCTACCATATATCCCAATTGTTGGCGCGTGCGCAACTCGTTAAAAAAGGTGGCCGACATTAAATGGTTGGCTAGCGTGTAGGTGGCGACTGCTTTGGCGGAGGTGTCTGGACTTTGGTAGTACACCAACAACGCCGACTCCGCATGATCGAGTGCTAGCTCGTAGCTCACGGTGCCACAGTCATCTAATAAGGTCAGCGGCCGGACCGATTCTTGATAGGTTTGATCGTCTACCCGCAGCGCATCTTTAACGGTTTCGGCCAAGGCCTTCGCTTGGTGACGGTGCCAGTTGCCATAGACAAACATATCCACATGCAGCGTGGCGAACATGGCCTCAACGAACTCGGGTAAATCGGCGAGCGTGACGGTGTCGAGCGCGTCGAGCAAGGCTTGATAGGGTGGGTTATTGGGCTGCAATATCCCCGTCATGCTGTTATAGAGCTGACTTAATGGCTTATTTTTGGCCCCGTTTTCCCAATTACGCTTAAGTTGGCTTTTGATCACTTCAAAGCGTTCGGGCTTAAAGTTTCGCCGTGAAAAGGTGTCGAGGATCAAGGCCAACAGCAGCGGTTGTTTATCATTAAAGCCACTGAGGTTTAATGTCACGCCACCTTGGTGGGCATATAAGTTGTAATTAATGCCTGCAATTTCTGCTTGGTAGGCATGTTCGTTCAGCGCTTCAAGTAGCATTTCGACGCTCAAGCGCGTCATGACAATGTTTTTGACGCTAGCGACGGCATGCGGACTGTCAATGGCAATGTAGACATGCCCTTTGGGCACCCGAAAGTGAGGCTCTTGACCATGCCAGAGCCGGAATCCTGGCAGCTCTTCTATCAATATCGGCGTATCGCTTGCATCATCTTCAAGTGGTAAGGGGCGCAGTGCATCGGCAATGTAGGGATTTGGATCGGGTAAGGTCAGCGCAGGAGAAATATAGGTGGTGCGCCATTTCTCACACTGCTTTTCGCTAAAGTGCTTCACCGCATAGGGCGTGTCATACCATTTGGCTTGTTTGTCGTATTTAAAGCCTTTGGCAACCAAGGTTACTCTGAGGTTATCGACCGTCATTTGCTGCAGCATGGCTTGGATTTGGGCGTGGTCAAAACCGGCCATCATGTAATCCCCGTACACCACCTCAATCGGGTCATAATGCTGCATATTCATCACCAGCTGACTCACCGTATCAATCGGACGCAGCGGCTCTTGATAGTAAAACGCGAGCTCTTGGACTTGGCGTTTTTCTTGGTAACGCCACGCTTCCACACCGTATTGGCGGATAAGCTGAATGGCTTGAAACACATAGGTGATAATGTCGTCGAGCTTGCTCAAGCCCAGCTCGGTGAGTGCAAGGCTTAAGGTAAACTCACGGAAATCTTTGCCACTGATGCCGCCGCCTGCGGAGAGGGTATTGATGTAGCCTTTGCTTTTGAGCAGAGACATTAAGCTACCGGGACCTTCGTAGCCGAGAAGGTGCGCGATGTAAGACAGAGGTTTTGTTCGGTATTGATATTCGCTTTCGGGCAGTGAGAACGCGAGGGTTAACTTGCGTACCTCTTTAAGTGGTTCCACGGTGACCCACTGGCGCCGCTGTGCGGCACTAATCAGCGGTTCATGGATGCGCAGAGGCGAATAGTCGTGATTGATAATGGCACTAAAATGCTGCTGTGCCATCGCTTCTAGCTCATCAAGTGACTGTGGGCCCGTGACGGCTAACGTCATCAGGTTAGCGCTGTAATTGGCGTGATAAAACGCAATCAGATCGTCCCGTACCGACTGACCCGCTCTATCTGCCAAGGTCTCCAAGCTTCCGACTGAAAATTTTGCGAAAGGGTGAGCGGGATTAATGGTTTCTTTATGGACTTGATAGATGCGTCGCACATCGTCGTTGAGCTTCATGCGATATTCAGCATCCACGGACTGACGCTCTTTATCGACAGCATCGGCATCAAAGCGAGGCGAAATAAAAAACGCGCTGAAACGGTCGAGAGCCGCGCGGAATTGGCTGGGGCGAATATCGAAAAAGAAGGTGGTGTTTTCAGTCCCTGTCCACGCGTTATTATGGCCACCATGCTGGCTAATAAAGCGCTGAAAGTCACCTGCTAGCGGATACGCATCCGTGCCCAAAAACAGCATATGCTCGAGAAAGTGTGCCAAGCCTTCTCGGTCGGCTGGGTCATGAAAATGGCCCACATTAACAGATAAGGCTGCCGCGCTGCGGTGTGCCGCAGGATCGGAGACTGCCAAAACGCGGAGCGCGTTGGGCAGGGTGAAATAACGGTAGCGCTTATTGTCATTTGGGCTAACATGCACAGGCAACTCGATATCGTTTAAACAAGTTATGCCTCAATTATGACTACCAGTGACCTGAGTCGCAAACCACTTCTTTGGTCTTTTGCGATATACATTGGTAGCATGCGGCTAAATCACAGATAACTGTTGTGAGTATTTCTGGCTATGAAACTGATCATAATGCGTCATGGGGAAGCACAAGCGTTTGCTGCAAGCGATAGTGAACGCGGTTTAACCGCGAATGGCGAGCGACAAAGTGAGCAAATGGCAGCTTGGCTCAGTCAACATTTGGCTGGCGAGACGATCGATAAAGTATTGGTAAGTCCTTACTTACGTGCTCAGCAAACCTGGCAAGTCTGTGCGCCGCAC
The DNA here is from genome assembly GCF_001996085.1 of Salinivibrio sp. PR5. NCBI lineage: Bacteria > Pseudomonadati > Pseudomonadota > Gammaproteobacteria > Vibrionales > Vibrionaceae > Salinivibrio > Salinivibrio sp. PR5. The sequence continues at coordinate 118,968 of NZ_MUFK01000002.1, read as the reverse complement.
CTTCCTGCCCGTGAGGTTGTCACTGAGCCAGACATCACGCCTTATGGTCAGAGCGACCAAGTCTATACCTATCTGCAAGCCATGTTTGACGTAGAAGCACCGAATGTTGTCCTCGTGGTATCTCATTTGCCGCTGGTGGGCTATTTGACCAACGAGTGGCTGCAAAATGGTCAGCCGCCAATGTTCTCGACGTCAGCCATGGCGGTACTTGATATCGACGGTCAAAACGATACGGCCGAGCTTATTGCAATGATGTCGCCGCGCGAGCTACAAGGCTAAACCGGCTCGGGAGCTAGCGGTCGGAAACGTCGATTAACACCAAGAGTGCACCATTACCGCCGAACTCCAGTGGGGCCTGATGAAATGCCAACACATCTGGATGCTGTGCGAGCCACAGTGGGATTTTTTCTTTGAGGATCCCTTTGCCGATGCCGTGCATGACACTGGCACACTGGACGCCGTCTTTGACACAGGCTGCGAGCATTGCGCCGAGTTCACGTTTTGCTTCCATCTGTGTCATGCCATGTAAATCTAAATAGATATCGGGCACATAGACGCCACGACGCAAGCGTTTCACCTCATATTTTGAGACGCCTTGGCGGGCGTATTGCATAGGGCCAGATTCACTGAGTAAAGGCTCAAACTCATCAGAAAAATAAAAGGCATGATCGCGGCTTTGTTGCTCGAATCGCTGCTGTTTGCGCGGCTTGCTCGTCTGGCGTTGTGGCGGGTTTATGGTATCCTGCTCCAACTTTTTTGCGCCTTTGACGGCATCACGGAATAATGCAAAATCCTCTTCCGTTATTGATGGTTTTTTGCTCATAAAAACTGTCCCCGAGGTGATAATCTGAATTGTACATTCAGCCAGCTCAAAATGCTGCTTATTGTACTGACCTCGCGTCAAAGGGCGACCCTAAATTGCATGAAGCCGATGGAGGCCAATGTGGATACGATTTTTACTGAAGAAGTGGTCAGCGAATTACATACGCTGCAAGACATGCTGCGCTGGACAGTCAGTCGTTTCAATGCAGCAGGGCTGTTTTACGGTCATGGCACAGACAATGCTTGGGACGAGGCGGTGCAGCTTGTGCTTCCTACCTTATATCTTCCTGTCGATGTCCCGTCTGAGACGCGTTTTTCGCGCCTGACCACCAGTGAAAAACATCGTATTGTTGAGCGTGTCATTGCACGGATTAACGATAAAACCCCTGTTGCGTACTTGACCAACAAAGCCTATTTCTGTGGCCTCGAGTTTTTTGTTGACGAGCGCGTCTTGGTGCCACGTTCACCGATTGGTGAACTGATCCAACAAGAGTTTGCCGGTATTTTACCGCATGCCCCAAGCCGGATTATGGACCTATGCACCGGCAGTGGCTGTATTGCGATTGCATGCGCCTATGCTTTCCCTGATGCGGAAGTCGATGCGGTGGATATTTCTACCGATGCGTTGGAAGTGACCGAAATCAACATTCAAGATCACGGCTTGGAAGAGCAAGTGATCCCGCTGCGATCTGACTTACTAAAAGACGTCCCGCAAGATAAATACGATTTGATTGTTAGCAATCCTCCGTACGTGGATGCAGAAGACATGGCCGACCTGCCTGACGAGTTCCGCCATGAGCCTGAATTAGGGCTGGCTGCCGGGACGGATGGATTAAAACTGGTTCGTCGTATCCTCGCCAATGCGCCGGATTACCTCACCGACGATGGTGTACTGATTTGTGAAGTGGGTAACTCGATGGTGCACATGCAAGAGCAATATGGCCACTTACCATTGCATTGGATCGAATTCGAAAACGGTGGTCACGGCGTGTTCATGATCTCGCGCCAAGATTTAGTTGCCTGTGCTGAGGAGTTTGCGCTTTATCGCGACTAGTCACACGTGCTTAGCATACTTTTATAGCCAGCCTTTGTGCTGGCTTTTTTTATTTTGGCACTGACGATCTGAGGTGGATTTTTTTTGCGTCTTTGACTGCTTTGTGGTTAATTGCTAACAAAGTACGCAAAAACACAACAATGCCCATCAGGCAAACAGAGGAAGGCATGGCAGGCAACACGATTGGACAAATTTTTCGCGTGACGACGTTTGGAGAAAGCCACGGTATCGCACTGGGCGCGATTATTGACGGCTGCCCCCCGGGATTGGCGCTGACGGAAGCGGACATGCAGCATGATCTTGACCGTCGTCGTCCCGGCACATCGAAGTACACCACACAGCGTCGCGAGCCTGACGCCGTTAAGATTCTCTCCGGTGTGTTTGAGGGCAAAACCACGGGGACATCGATCGGCTTGATGATCGAAAATACCGACCAACGCTCAAAAGATTACTCCAAAATCAAAGATGTGTTTCGTCCCGGCCATGCCGATTTTACCTACCATCATAAATATGGCATCCGCGACTACCGCGGCGGTGGTCGTTCGTCAGCACGTGAAACCGCGATGCGTGTTGCCGCTGGGGCGGTGGCTAAAAAATACCTTGCCCAAGTCCACGGTATTCAGGTCCGTGCCTACTTGGCGCAGATGGGAGACGTGACCATAGACACAGTTGATTGGGCGCAAGTTGAGCAAAATCCTTTCTTCTGTCCTGACCCAAATAAACTCGATGAGTTAGACGCACTTATCCGTCAGCTTAAAAAAGACGGCGACTCGATTGGTGCGAAACTGACCGTAGTGGCGGAAAACCTGCCGGTAGGCTTAGGGGAGCCGGTGTTTGACCGTTTAGATGCTGATATCGCCCACGCACTGATGGGGATCAATGCGGTGAAAGGGGTCGAGATTGGCGATGGTTTTGATGTGGTAACCCAGCGCGGCAGTGAGCATCGTGATGAAATACATCCTGACGGCTTTGCCTCAAACCATGCCGGTGGCATTCTGGGAGGGATTTCTTCAGGTCAGCCGCTGGTTGCCCATTTAGCGCTCAAGCCGACTTCTAGCATTACGGTGCCGGGAAAAAGCATTGATATTCATGGGGAGTCCGCGGATGTGGTGACCCGAGGCCGTCATGATCCCTGTGTGGGGATCCGCGCGGTACCAATTGCTGAAGCCATGGTGGCGATTGTGCTTATGGACCATTTGCTGCGTCATCGTGGCCAAATGGGGGCGAACCCCAGCATATAGTTTTTGATTCAGTCGCTTACCCAAAAAACCGCACCCAGTTGTGCGGTTTTTTATGATCAGTGCAGTGATGAAGGCGCTTCAAAGCGGAAAACCGGTAACGACCAACCAAAACGAAGGGCAGCCATTCGAAAACTAAAGCCAATCACTAAACTAGCAACCGTCGCAATCAGTTCACCGACATCGAGGCGAATCAAGCTAAAGTAAAGCGCACCGGTTACAAAGGCGACCAAGGCATATAACTCTTTGTGCAAGACCATCGGCGATTGACGACAGATTAAGTCACGCAATAGTCCACCAAAAATACCGGTGATCAGGGATGAAACCATGCAAATCAGAGGATGTAGCCCCATATCCATCGCAATGCGGCAGCCAATAATGCTGAAGGCGGCAAGGCCCAGTGCATCTAGGGTGACAAACAGTTTATAATTGCGTGCAACCCAGCTGGCAATCCACGGCGTAATCAAGCCTGCGACGCAAGTAATCACGAGAAAATGCGGGTTAGCAACCCAAGTGAGAGGGTAGTGGCCAAAAAGAATATCGCGGACGGTTCCGCCACCGATGGCGGTGGCGCTGGCGACAAACATTACCCCAAACCAGTCCATGTGTTTTCTACCTGCGCTGAGCGCACCTGTCATGGCTTCCGCGGTAATGCCAATGACATAAAGCGTCAATAACAACATACAACCCGACACCTTATACTGGGATTAGAAATTGACGCGCATTGTAGTGGCCTTAACGGCCTCATACAATCAAATTTGTGATGAGGAATAAATAAAAAAGAGTGTTTAGATTGAAAGGCTTAGCTGATAGATATGCTGCTTTTTATCGCTAAAAATGTCTTTTTTGTTACTGATTGATATTTAATCCTATTAAAGTGCTGTATGACCCACGATTATCACGACTTAATCCGGCTTTTTAACCAAACATTTCTTAGTACGTTCAATACTGAACTCTTACTGGGCGGCGATGAACCCATTTATCAGCCCGCAGATGCAACGTACCCACATCATCGGGTGATTTTTGCGCGCGGTTTTTTTGCTTCTGCGCTACATGAAATTGCACATTGGACCATTGCCGGCGAGAAACGTCGTCAATTGGAAGACTATGGATATTGGTATCACCCCGATGGTCGTGATGCTGACACGCAAGCCGCCTTTGAGGCCGTGGAAGTAAAGCCACAAGCGATTGAGTGGATACTTTCTGCAAGCTGTGGGTTTCGTTTTCAAGTCAGTTGCGACAATTTAAGCGGTGTCGAGCCAGATCGCCATGCGTTTACTGCCAAAGTGCGTCAGCAAGTGGTGGACTACCTGAGCGAAGACAGCACAAGCCCCGCATTACCCGTGCGTGCTAAGCAGTTTTCTGATACCTTGCGAGGCTTTTACGGCATTGCCCCGTTAACGCCCAACGATTTTGCATTGCCCGAGTCAGGCTAAGAGAGACATGATGATCCAAGACTACGAAGAACGTATTTTGACCTTGATTGATGAGATGGTAGAAACCGCCTCTGATGATGAGTTATTTGCCAGTGGTTATTTGCGTGGCCATGTGTCTCTTGCCGCTGCAGACTGCGAACTGGAAGGTCTTGATGACGTTGCCTCCCTCAAAGCGCGTGTGGATGCCAGCCTCAATGACAATGCCAGTGAATTGTCTCCCGGCGATCAACGTTTGGTGGGCGCATTGTGGGACTTGCTGCAGCAACAGGTTGAAAAAGACCAATAGTCTTCGCCGCTGCGCGCATGGAATAGTCGGCACCGACAGTAAACAGCCATCGTCTTGACGATGGCTGTTTTGTCTCGTGCTTGTGGTTACAAGGCTTTACCTTTTAACAGCTTACGTACCCACATTCGCCCTGGATGCAGGCTGTCGAGCACCGTTTGTGGTAATGGTAAAGGCTCATCACACAATTGTGCGGCGAGTATTTCCGCGGCAAGCGGTGCGGACGTAAGACCACGTGACCCCAAGCCGAGTAGGCAAAATAGCCCCGGATAGACAGGCACTGAGCCTGCTTTTTCTTTATCTTTTTGCAGATTCTGGTACGCAGCAACCAGTGCGTGATAGTCGCAAACATTGCCCACAAACGGGAGGTGATCGCGACTGGCGCAGCGCACGCCCACACGTCCTTCTTTCGCAACCGGCACGGCACGCGCCCAGTCGGTATCAATACAACTGGTGAGACGCTGTTGGTTTTCGGTTTGGTCATCAGCTTGGAAAGTGAGGTCGGCATTATTCCGGCTGTAACTGGCCCCCAAGCAATGCTCTCCTGCTTGATTGGCCGGCGTTAAATAGCCTTCGAAACACAGCACTGTATTAAGTTGACGTAGCTCAGCATTGGTGGGGACATGGCTCACTTGACCTCGCACCGGATAAACAGGAATCGGCTGTGTTTGGCAAAATTGAGCGGATTGGTGACCGTTTGCGATCACCACATTATGATGCCAAACCTCACCAATTGCTGTGTTAAGTGTCCAGCCATTGTCGGATTGCGTCAGAGCATCCACGTGGCAATCAAAATGTGCGCGCAGTTGTCCGCTCGCGATAGCCGCATCAATCACGGCGGCCGTAAATTGTTGTGGGCTCATCCACCCACCCAATGGATAAAATACGCCTGCATGGCCGGTTTCTAGGCCGACCGTCTCAGCCACATCGGCCTTATCGATTGGCGTGACGAGTGTGTCTGGAAAGTCACCTTCGGTCATTTTAGCCAGCTTGGTCGCACTTTTCTCATCGTAACCCAGTTGCGTCACACCACACCATTGGTGTTCAAACGCGATCCCTTGCTCGTGTTGTTGCTCAACAAACTGGCGGGCAAACAAAAACGCAGGAGCAAAAAATTGGCTTAAATTGTCGTTATTGCCATTTAAAAGTGGATAAATGGCACCTTGGCGGTTACCTGATGCTCCCGCCGCAGGATGTGAGTCTTGGCTGTAGAGGGTGACGCGTTTTCCGCGTTGAAGTAATGCCGTGATCAATGCGGCACTGGCAATCCCTCCGCCAATCACTGCAATATCATCTGCCGATATAGCGGGAGTCCGTGCGTACCATGGTTGAAAGCTGGTCGCCGTTTTCCGCGTGGGTAATCGGCCTGCCAGCATTTCGCGTTTATGGCCAAACCCTTTCACCTTTTTCATGTCAAAACCGGCAGCTAATAGACCACGACGGACAAAACCAGCGGCGGTAAAGGTGGCGCAAGTACACTGCTCACGGGCAAGCCTAGCCATGCCATCAAATAAATCTTGATTCCACATCTCCGGGTTTTTGCTCGGGGCAAAACCGTCGAGATACCAAGCATCGACAATCCCTGCAGCGCCCGTCGGCACCTGTGGTAACCAATCTTTAATATCACCGAACCACAAATCGAGTGTAATCTGACCTTGTGCCAGCACGATCCGTTGACAGCCCGCCAAAGGGACAGGGTAGTGAGAGCGAAGCTGCTCTGCATACGGGGCAAGCTCAGGCCAAGCTTGATGCGCACGGTCAAGATCTTCTACGGTCAGAGGGTATTTTTCGAAACTGATAAAGTGCAGTTGCGTGACCACCGCATCGGGTTGGGCTTGGCGGAACTGCGCAAAGGCGTGCCAGGTCGCGAGAAAGTTTAATCCGGTGCCGAAACCGGTTTCCGCGATCACAAAGCGGGGCGATGAGTGGGTCTCCCAGCGGGTGGGGAGTTGGTTTTGAGCCAAAAACACATAGCGGGTTTCGGCGAGGCCGTCAGCGTTAGAAAAATACACATCGTCAAACTGGTCGGCGACCGGTGTGCCAGTGTCGTTCCAACTGATTTGCGCATGTTTAATTGAGGGAGAGCTCACAAATGCCTCATACAAAAATGTCGTAAAAGCGAAATTGTACTGACTGAAAGGAAAGCTGACCACTTATCAGCTTTAAAAACGCTATCATCCACTGCGAAATTAACGTCTAGGAAAGAATCATGAAACGAGCTGTCATTACAGGCATGGGGATTGTTTCCAGTATTGGTAACAACGTCAAAGAAGTGCTGGAGTCGCTCAAAGCGGGAAAATCTGGCATTAACTTCTCTCAGCAGTTTGCCGATATGAAACTGCGCAGCAACGTTTGGGGTGATCTCAAACTGAACCCCGCCGACCATATCGACCGCAAAAAAATGCGCTTTATGGGTGACGCGGCTGGCTTTGCTTATCTTGCCATGGAGCAAGCGATTGAACACGCAGGTCTTGCACCTGAACACGTCTCTAATGAACGGACCGGCCTTGTCGCAGGCTCAGGCGGTGCGTCTTCTGTTAACCAAGTAGCCGCTGTCGATATTCTTCGAGAAAAAGGGGTTAAACGTGTTGGCCCTTACATGGTGCCACGCACTATGTCCTCGACGGTCTCTGCGTGCTTGGCCACCCCATTTCAAATTAAAGGGGTGAACTACACCATGAGCTCTGCCTGTGCGACGTCGGCACACTGTATCGGTCATGCACTTGAGCTCATTCAATTGGGTAAGCAAGACATCGTATTTGCGGGTGGCGGCGAAGAGCTTGATTGGTCATTAACCATGATGTTTGATGCCATGGGTGCGTTATCAACGAAATATAATGACGACCCACAAAAGGCTTCACGGACCTATGATGCAGACCGCGATGGGTTTGTTATCTCTGGCGGTGGCGGCATGTTGGTGGTCGAAGAGCTTGAACATGCATTGGCGCGTGGCGCGACCATCTATGGTGAAATCGTCGGTTATGGTGCGACTTCTGACGGCTACGACATGGTTGCCCCGTCAGGCGAAGGCGCTATCCGCTGTATGAAGATGGCGATGCAAGATGTGGACGGCGACGTGGATTATATCAACACCCACGGTACATCCACGCCAGTCGGTGATGTCAAAGAGCTTGGCGCGATCCAAGAAGTTTTCGCAGGTAAGAGCCCAGCGATTTCAGCGACCAAAGCCATGACGGGCCACGCATTAGGCGCGGCAGGTGTGCATGAAGCCATTTATTCGACGTTGATGCTGGAGCATGGCTTTGTGGCGCCAAGTATTAACATCGAACAACTCGATCCTGCTGCAGAAGGGTTGGATATTGTCACTACACCGCGTGAGCAAGCACTGACGCGAGTGATGTCGAACAGCTTTGGCTTCGGTGGCACCAATGCGACCTTGGTGATCGAAAAATATCGCGGTTAATCCGCCCCTCGTTTTCCAGGTTTGCAGAGCAATTCTGCCATCAGACGCGGGCTATTATCGTTGAGAGCCGGTAATGGTCTTTTCAGGTCCTGGATTTACCCGGCTTCGGCCGGGTTTTTTTATGCCGACTGCTGCCATCGATAATTCCACCGTCCCCATTGAGCAAGAGTGTTTTCTTGTGACGAGCCAGATACAATATTGCCTTCGCATTTTGCATCCGATACGCGGTGCACCGACTCACACAGGACGTTGAACGTGAAAATTGTTGTAGACGAAAACATGCCTTATGCCCAAGCCTTGTTTAGCCAATTGGGTGAGGTCGTGGCATTACCCGGACGCGCAATCAGCGCGGCGGATTTGATTGATGCTGATGCATTAATGGTAAGAAGTGTGACACAAGTGAATCAGGCACTAGTCAAAGGTGCGTCTCGGTTACGTTTTGTCGGCTCTGCCACCGCGGGTGAAGATCACCTTGATTTTAACGCCCTGCATGCACAAGGTATTCACGCGACGGCTGCGCCCGGCTGCAACAAAGTTGGGGTTGCTGAGTATGTGATCAGCGCGCTGCTTGTCTTGGCCCAACAACAAGGATTCTCGATTACAGACCGGACGGTCGGTATTGTGGGAGTCGGGCACGTGGGCAGTTATCTAGCCGAGCGCCTTGATGCGCTGGGGATAAAAACGGTGTTGTGCGATCCGCCTCGCCAAGATGCCGGTGATCCACGCCCAATGGTTGATATTGATACACTTATTGCATCGTGTGATGTAGTGACTTTCCACACACCATTAACGCGCGAGGGCCAATACCCCACCTACCATTTGATGAACGCGACACGTTTAGCGGCATTGGGCGCGGGCAGCATATTGATTAATGCGGCGCGCGGCCCTGTGGTTGACAATCAGGCCTTGAGTGCACGACTTGATCAAGGCGACATGGATGCGGTGCTTGATGTGTATGAGCATGAACCCGAGGTTGATCTGGACCTCATGGATAAGCTGACCTTTGCCACGCCGCATATTGCAGGCTATGGCTTAGAAGGAAAAGCGCGCGGCACTACCATGGTATTTAACGCACTGTGTGAACACCTTGGCCTGCCTCATCGTGCTCACGCCAGTGAATTGCTACCGACGGCCCCCATTCCTCATGTGACGCTTGCTCAGCCGTGGCAACAAAGCGATCTAATGGCATTGACACAATTGGTCTACGATATTCGTCGGGACGACAGTGATTTTCGTCGCGCGATGCATGGCGCTGGGGACAATAAACCCGCACAACGTACAGCCTTTGACCAATTACGAAAAAATTACTGGGATCGACGTGAGTACAGTGCGATCACAGTAGCCGGACAGACGGATTTCGGGTTACAGTCGCTGGCTAAGCTCGGCTTTAGTATTGAGGAGCAAGCATGACACAAGCATTTGACGTTGCGGTTTTAGGCGCAACAGGCGCGGTAGGGCGCGCGATTATTGATAGCCTAGAAGAGCGCGATTTTCCGGTTGGGACACTGCACCTGCTCGCCAGTGAGCGCAGTGAAGGAGAAACCATCAAATTCAAAGGCGAAAGCCTACGTGTTCAAAACGTAGAGAAGTTTGATTGGACCCAAGTGCAAATCGGCCTATTTTCAGCAGGCGCACAAGCGTCTGCACAGTGGGCGCCTATAGCGGCAGACGCAGGTGTCGTCGTGATTGATAACACCTCCCAGTTCCGTTATGACTTTGATGTCCCTCTTGTGGTTCCCGAAGTGAACCCAGCCGCGATTGGCGATTTTCGTAACCGCAATATCATCGCTAACCCCAATTGTTCCACCATCCAAATGCTGGTGGCGTTGAAACCGATTTATGATGCAGTGGGAATCGAGCGTATTAACGTGTCGACCTATCAATCTGTCTCGGGCTCCGGTAAGTCGGGTATCGATGAACTTGCCGGACAAACGGTTAAACTGCTCAATAGTCAAGACGCTGAACCGGCGCTATATAGCAAACAGATCGCGTTTAATTGTTTGCCACAGATCGATCAGTTTATGGACAATGGCTACACCAAAGAAGAAATGAAAATGGTGTGGGAAACGCAAAAGATCTTTGCCGATGAAATGATTGGCGTGAACCCCACCTGTGTGCGTGTTCCTGTTTTCTATGGCCATGCCGAAGCGGTGCATATTGAATGCCGTCAACCAATTGACGCTACAGAAGCGGTGGCCATCTTGAGCCAACATGAACATATCGAAGTGTTCGAAGGTGAGGACTACCCAACGCAAGTGAAAGAGGGCACTGGCACTGATAAGGTTTTAGTGGGTCGGATCCGTAATGATATTAGTCACCCGAATGGCTTAAACCTTTGGGTCGTAGCGGATAACGTCCGAAAAGGGGCTGCAACGAACTCAGTGCAGATTGCGGAACTGTTGGTGCGCGATTACTTGTAAATTTGCCACAGCGTTTATCGCAACGATGGCAAGACGTCTTGATACCCTGTCACCATTGACAGGGTATTTTTTTAGGCACTATTTTTGCTTTTAACTCGGTGTGTCGCGGCAAATTGCCGGTAATCGTAAAGGTAAAACTGAGGCCGAGCGCCCACAGTTTGATCGCACAACACACTTTTATATCATCAAACTACAGTTTTTAGCATGGCTTCCGATATAGTTAGGTATTTAGTGAGGCCATTTCTGCCATAAGGGGTGCGGGTGTGTCCGACGCACAGCAAAGTGAACAGTCTTCTCATCGTAAAACGTGTATGACCACTGGAAAGTTCAGTCAGCGTCTTGCTGTCTTACTAGCCATGGTCGCGTTTATTGTCTTCAGTTTTTCTACTGTTTCTGTGGAAGCGGCGATTCGTATTCTTGGACCGCAGGATGAAATGACTACTGAGGCGCAATCAGCGCCGCAGCCAGTGAATACGCCGACACCGCAGCGTTATGGGCCAACTGGGGCGAATGAAACTTTATGGTCTATTGCCACGCAAATGCGGCCGAATAACCAAGTCAGTGTTTATCAAACCTTGGGAGCGATTTTTCGCTTAAATCCGAATGCGTTTGCGGATAACAATATCCATAGTTTGCAGCCTGGCAGTAACTTAGTAATGCCCACCTTGGCGCAAATTCAGCGTGAAAGCACTAACGATGTTGTTGCGCGCCTCGAAATCGACCAAGCGAGAAAGCAAGCACAGGCTACCCCGCAAGTGCCACTTAGCACCCAAGTGAGCGCACCTCGTGAACCTCAGCAACCGGCTGCCTCTCGTCCTGATGCAACGCCTCCCTCACCAAATACTGAAGAGCCTGATGCATCTTCGATGGCGGACTCCTCAAGCGATGACATGTCACCACAGCCAAAAGTGGTCGAGAATTTGCAGTCGCAATTGCAAGCATCGGATCAAGAAATGACGCGCTTGGTGGAAAGCAATCATGTGCTCAAAGTCCGTCTATCGGAAGTTCAACACGAGCTTTCTGCGCTGAAAGAGCAAGTAGGCAATGATGCTGAATTGAACCAAGAAATCCGCGCGTTCTTAGAGCAACAACGCCAAGCAAAAGTCGCAAAAGAAACCCAGCCGCCATCAGCGGTGGAATCATTGATGGATAGCCCGTTATTGCTGGCTATGCTAGCGATTCTGCCTGGCGCTGCGATTGCGGGGGCGATTTTCTTCTTCCTCTCGCGTCGTAAAAAGCAAGAGGATGACGTCGAAGAGCCAGCGGCGCTCGATCATGATGAAATTGACGATGATATGCCGGTTATCATGGTGCCTGATCCTGAAGAGGAAGAAGCCAATGAGGAGCCGCAGGATGATGAGTTAGAAATTGCCGACGACTTTGGTAGCGATGAAGACCAAATGTTCGGTGATGACACGGATCTCGACGATCTTGACTTGGATGATGACCTCGATGATATGTCGGGTAACGAGTCGAGCGTGGCACCCAATGGGGATGATGCTATTGGCCTGGAAGACATGGAGCGAGCGCTGGATGAGCTAGCGGAGGCTCCCCCAGAAGAGACGCCTGAACCATCGGTCGAAGAAGAGTCTACCCCAGAAGAGCCAGATGCTGCCCCCGAAGAAGAAATGAGTGCGGATGAAGCACTGGCTGCAGAATGGGCAAAATCACTCGAAGAAGATAATGGCGGCGATGTTGATGATATCGACGCCCTGTTAGCCGGCGAACAAGGTGAGGGGGCTGACCAACCGGAAGAAGCGACATCAGACACAGATAAGGCTGCTAACGAGCCAGAAGACGCACCAAATGATGCCTTGTTTGACAAGGTTCTCGAAGACGAGCCTGAGCTTGACCTTAGCCAAGACATTGATCTATCGGATGACGATAGCGACGATGACGACCTATCCCTCGATAACACCACCGAGTTGCTCGATGAGCTGGTTGGTGATGAAGAAGAGGCTGATGACGAGGCTTGGATCAAGGATGACGATGATGATATCGACGAGTTTGATGAAAGCAGTGATGCACTGTTAGACGAAGTGCTCGATAAAGATGATCCTCATCTTGAAGACTCAGATGCGCTGCTTGAAGAAGTGGTAGGGGATGATGATATCGACCCACTGGCTGAGGATGATGATCCGGCACTTTGGGGGGAAGACGACACCGATCCGAATGAAGCTGAACTAGAGCACTTGCTTTATGAAAGCGATGATGGCGATGAGACAGATATCGATAATGATATGCCAGAGCCAGAGCCAGAGCCAGAGCCAGAGCCAGAGCCAGAGCCAGAGCCAGAGCCAGAGCCAGAGCCAGAGCCAGAGCCAGACAGTGACGATAGTAGCGAAGCAGACGAAACCGCCGAAGCGGATGCGTCAGCAGAGAATACCAGCGAAGGCGATGTACCTGCGGATGCAGATGAAGTCGCAGAAGATAGCAGCGACGACGATACGCCAACAGAAGACGGCGACGACGATCTAGATGCTGAGCCAGCGGGTGATGAAGCTGCGGATGCGGATGCGGATGAAGCCGCAGAAGATACCAGCGAAGACGATACGCCAGCAGAAGATGGTGATGATGATCTCGATGTCGAGCCAGCCGATGATGAAGCTGCGGATGCGGATGCGGATGAAGCCGCAGAAGATACCAGCGACGACGATACGTCAGCGGAAGATGGCGACCATGATCTAGATGCCGAGCCAGCAGATGATGAAACTGCGGATGCAGATGAAGCCACAGAAGATGCCAGCGAAGAGGATGCGCCAACAGAAGATGGCGACGATGATCTAGACGCTGAGTCAGCAGATGATGACACTGTGGATGCAGACGAAGCCGCAGAGGATGCCAGCGAAGACGATGCGCTGGCAGAAGATGGCGACGATGATCTAGACGCCGAGCCAGCAGATGATAAAACTGCAGATGCAGATGCGGATGCGGATGCGGATGCAGATGCGGATGCGGATGCAGATGCAGATAAAGCCGTAGAAGATGCCAGCGAAGATGATGCGCTAGCGGAAGATACTGAAGATGATCTAGATGCTGAGCTAGCAGATGATGAAACTGCGGATGCAGATGAAGCCACAGAAAACGCCAGCGAAGAGGATGCGCCAGCAGAAGACGGTGACGATGGTCTAGATGACGAGCCAGCAGATGATGAAACTGCGGATGCAGATGAAGCCAAAGAAAACGCCAGCGAAGATGATGCGCCAACAGAAGATGGCGACGACGATCTAGATGACGAGCCAGCGGGTGATGACACTGCGGATGCAGATGAAGCCGCAGAGGATGCCAGCGAAGATGATGCGCCAACAGAAGATGGTGACGACGATCTAGATGCTGAGCCAGTGGGTGATGAAACTGCGGATGTGGATAAAGCCGCAGAAGATGCCAGCGAAGACGATGCGCCGGCAGAAGATGGCGACAATGCTCTAGACGCTGAGCCAGCAGATGATGAAGGCGAAAATCTTGACGATCTCAGGGAAGAGGACCTTCTCGACCTAACCAGTTTGCCTGAGGAGCCAGAGCCAGAGCCAGAGCCAGAGCCAGAGCCAGAGCCAGAGCCAGAGCCAGAGCCAGAGCCAGAGCCAGAGCCAGAGCCAGAGCCAGAAACCAGCAACCGAGACTATGAGTTTGACTCACTATCTTTAGATGAACTTGGCGAGTTTGACGAAGACGATGCATTGAGTGCCGCTCTGGATGAGCAACGTGAGCTCGAGTCTTACTTCGATGAGCAAGGCCGTGATGTGGGTCAAGGCGACAGCCGAGATATTAGTGAGCTGGATGATGACGACCATCAAGTGGGTGGCCTCAATATGGACGCTCTGTTGTCTGAACCGGATGGCGAAGAGCCTCTTGATCTGTCAGGGCTCTCTGATGAAGAAGCGGCCGTGTGGCAAGCGGATAATGAGCCAGAGCCCGAAGCTGAAAGCGAGGACTGGAGTCAACAGCCTGCCATGGATCCAGAGTCGCTTGAGAAATTCGAATTAGAGCAAGCGCTTGATGACGATTTGCTGAATGAAGGTGAAGCAGAGAGCGAACTCATTGATGAAGGGGAAGAGGAGCGTGATTACATCAGCATCGAGGAGTTGATGCGCGATGATGGTAGCGTACCGGATATTGACCCGGATAAAGCGGAAATGAACTTAGACGTGGGGCTGGATGAATTTCCTGATGTGCTGGAAGATATCAGTGCCATCGATGTCGATGGTGATACGGCCAGTACGGAAGCGGCCACGAATCTCGATCTGGCTAAAGCCTATCTAGAGATGAACGATGTCGATGGTGCGATTTCATTGCTAGAAAAAGTCATGCAATCAGGGAATAAAGCGCTTCAACAAGAGGCACGACAGCTGCTTGAGCAGCTACGATAAAAAACAGGCAGCTTCGGCTGCCGTTTTTTATCTTTGCGTTGGCGACATCGATGATTAAAGGAGCCCGGTATCGGACCTGCACATCGCATGCATTACGTATATAATGCGGCGCCTTAATAGTGAGTAAACGAAAAGGCACAAGCATGAGAGTCGCGTTAGGCATTGAATATGATGGAGCGCAGTTTTACGGTTGGCAGCGCCAGCGAGAAGTTACCAGCGTACAAGCGCACCTAGAGCGTGCTTTATCCGTCGTAGCTAACCAAACTGTCGATGTTCAATGTGCTGGACGAACCGATGCTGGTGTCCATGGCACTGGTCAAGTGGTGCACTTTGATGTGGATAGCCAGCGGCCGTTAAAAGCATGGACACTGGGTGTGAATGCCAATTTACCGGATGCGATTGCTGTTCGTTGGGCAAAAGAGGTGCCTGACAGCTTTCACGCTCGGTTTAGCGCGACCGCACGTCGTTACCGCTATATCATCTACAATCACCCTCTACGTCCGGGCATTTTAGCCAAGGGGGTCAGCCATTATTATGGTGAGTTGGATGAAACCTTAATGCATCAGGCCGGTCAGTACTTACTGGGGGAAAACGACTTTTCCTCGTTCCGCGCTGCGCAGTGTCAGTCAAAATCACCGTGGCGAAATGTGATGCATTTGTCGGTGAGTCGTCGCGAGCGTTACATTATCATCGATATTAAAGCGAATGCATTTGTTCATCATATGGTGCGGAATATCGCAGGTAGCTTGATGGCTGTGGGCCGAAAAGAACATCCTCCCGAGTGGATTGAATGGCTGCTGGCCCAAAAAGATCGCACCTTAGCAGCCGCCACCGCCAAAGCGGAAGGCTTGTATTTGGTTGAGGTTGATTATCCGCAAGAGTTTGCGCTGCCCGATGCGCCGATTGGCCCCCTGTTTTTACCCGATGAGGTCATTAAACGGGCTTAAATAGTAGCGCGTCAAAAGGTAGAGCGAAGAATAGGTAGTACCAGTTTTTTATCCCAAGTCTGACTGACTTGTGATTTAATTCGGTCTAATTTGTTACGAATCCAAGATGGACGTCCTATGCGGACGCCCATGATTAAGTAAAGGTTGTCCATGAGCTGGCTTGAAAAAATCCTAACGAAAAGCAACATTGGTTCATCGCGCAAAGCATCCATTCCTGAAGGGGTGTGGACCAAGTGTACGTCCTGTGACCAAGTGCTTTATCACGCAGATGTAGAGCGTAACCTAGAGGTGTGCCCTAAGTGTGATCATCACATGCGCATTCCTGCTCGTCGCCGCCTTGATGTGTTTCTCGACAAAGATGGTCGCGAAGAGATTGCCGCTGAGCTTGAGCCGAAAGATGTGCTAAAGTTTCGTGACTCGAAAAAATATAAAGACCGCCTTTCTGCGGCACAAAAATCGAGTGGTGAGAAGGACGCACTGATCGTCATGAAAGGAACCGTGTTAGAGGTTCCCGTGGTTGCCTGTGCCTTTGAATTTAAGTTCATGGGTGGCTCAATGGGTGCCGTTGTAGGTGCGCGTTTTGTGAAAGCAGTAGAAACTGCGATCGAGAATAACTGTGGTCTGGTGTGTTTTTCTGCTAGCGGTGGCGCGCGTATGCAAGAAGCCTTGATGTCGCTGATGCAGATGGCAAAAACTAGCGCTGCGCTGGAGCGTCTTTCTCGCCATAAGCTGCCGTTTATCTCGGTGATGACCGATCCAACCTATGGTGGCGTTACCGCCAGTTTCGCAATGCTTGGCGACGTCAATGTCGCGGAACCTAAAGCCATCATTGGTTTTGCGGGCCGTCGCGTGATTGAGCAAACAGTACGTGAAAAGTTACCTGAAGGCTTTCAGACCAGTGAATTCTTGCTCGAGCATGGTGCCATCGACATGATTGTTGATCGTCGCGAAATGCGTCAGCGCTTGGCAGGGCTGCTTGCGAAGCTGAGCAATGTAAAATCACCATTGGTGGTTGACGTTGAACAAGACAAGCCACAAGAAGACGAGCAATCTGCTTCTCAAGAGTAAGATTTGACCGTGTTCCTCAGCGTTATCCTTGGTATTATCTACCCATCATGTAGCAACTGACCAAGTTAATGTCTGAACAATGCATTCCTACAGCCACGTCCCCGCTATCGACGTGGCTGTCTTATCTTGAATCCATCCATACCAGCGCGATTGACTTAGGTTTAGAACGCGTTGCCCACGTTGCCGAGCATGCGCAATTGACCAAACCTGCTCCAAAGATCATAACGGTGGCGGGTACCAACGGGAAGGGAACGAGCTGTGCACTGCTCGAGGCGATCTTGCAGAATGCGGGCTATCGCACTGGCGTATATAGCTCTCCTCACCTTGTTCATTACAACGAACGCGTGCGTATTAATGGCAAACCATTAGACGATGCGGCGCATTGCCAAGCATTCGCCGCCATTGAGAAAGCGCGCGGAGAAACTAGCCTGAGCTTTTTTGAGTTTGGTACCTTGGCGGCGTTGCAGCTATTTAAGCAGCACGAGCTTGATGTCGTGATCCTAGAGGTCGGCCTTGGGGGACGCTTAGACGCAACAAATGTGGTCGAGCATGACGTATCAGTGATCACTAGTCTAGCGCTGGATCATTGTGATTGGCTCGGCGATGACATCGACCAAATCGGTTATGAAAAAGCGGGGATTTTCCGTGCGGGTAAACCGGCGATTTGTGGTCAACCTGCGCCTCCTCCGAGTGTTGCTGCGCATGCGGACGCGATTGGTGCAGACTTGTATCAAATTGGTTATCAGTATCACTATGTACAGCAAGGTGATACTTGGTGTTGGCATGCCGGTGCCTTTGATATGGATGCGCTGCCAGTTCCTCATATTCCTATGCAAAATGCGGCAACGGCATTAATGGCGCTTGGGGTCGCAGAGCTGGATATCGCTGACACGCACATCACCGAGGCATTGCGAACCCTCACTGTGCCTGGCCGGATGCAAGTTATTTCAAGCCAGCCTTACACCGTGTTTGACGTCGCTCATAACCCGCACGCTGCGCAATATTTGGCGGATAGGTTAGCGACCATTAAGCAGGATAGAGGCGGAAACATCCATGCTGTGGTTGCTATGCTGGCAGATAAAGATATTGCCGGCACGTTAGCGTGCTTTGAGGGAATTGTTGACCATTGGTATCCCGCTTCCTTGAGTGTCGCGCGGGGGGCTCCGGCGAGTGCTTTGCCCGTAAACGCAGAGGAGCGGTTTGATACCCCTTATCACGCTTATCAAGCGGCCTACCAAGCGGCGGAACCCGAGCGTGATTGTGTGGTCGTATTCGGGTCGTTCCATACCGTGGGGCAAGTGAGTGAACAGATTAATTAAAACGGAGTCGATGTGGCCAGTAAGTTGCAAAAACGATTAGTCGGTACGCTGGTATTGGTGTCAATGGGGGTGATTTTTTTGCCAGATGTTCTGGATGGCAAAAAAGAGCACTATCAAGAGAGCTATGAAAGTATTCCTCTGCGCGATGATTTTGATGCGTCTGTGACAGAAACCCCGATTGCTGAACCACAAGTGGCCGATGTTGCTGTGCCTGACACCTCGGTAAAAACGACTGACGAAGAAGGGAGCGTATCCCATCAGCGTGAAACGCCCCCTGACTCAACGGCATCTGAGTCGATCGCCACGGCAGATGGTGCGTGGATGATTCGTCTTGGTACCTTCCGCAATCAGGAGAATGCGCGCCGGTTGGTTAGCCAATTGCGTGAGAAAGGTTATCAAGCCCATATTTTGCCACGGGATCTGAAACCTGATGACCTTGCCAAAGTGGTTGTAGGTCCAAATGTGTCTAAAAACACACTGGAATCTCAATTGGCAGACTTAGAATCTCTCACCGGGTTGAAAGGGCAATTGCGCAAATTTGACCCACTTACCCAATAAGAAAACGTTTGCGTGAGCATTTTTTCTGTTAGAATGCGCGCGTCTCGAGCAAGTGAATAACATGATTTGGATTGATTACCTGATTCTTGGCGTCATTGGTTTTTCGGCGCTGGTTAGCGTTATCCGAGGCTTTGTCAAAGAGGCATTGTCTTTGGTTATTTGGTTTGGTGCTTTTTTTGTCGCCAGCCAATTTTATCCGCAACTTGCGGTGTATCTCACCAACATACAGGATGCGGTGATCCGTAACGGAACCGCTATTGCCTTACTGTTTATTGCTACCCTCATTGTGGGTGCAGTGGTCAATTATGTGATTGCCCAGTTAGTGCAAAAAACAGGACTATCAGGGACAGATAGAGTGTTGGGGATTGTGTTCGGAAGTGTTCGTGGGGTGTTGATTGTCGCCGCAGTCTTGTTTTTCTTGGATGCGTTTACGTCAGTATCAAAAACCCAAGCATGGGGACAATCTGAACTGATTCCTAATTTTGCTGTGGTTATTGAATGGTTCTTTAACTACCTCGAGAACAGTTCCAGTTTCTTACCTAAGATCGCGGGGTCTTAGGCTGGTTTACGCGTAACAAGGAATAGCTGACATGTGTGGTATTGTTGGAATCGTAGGGGCCAATCCGGTCAACCAGTCCATCTATGATGCGTTAACGGTGCTACAGCACCGCGGCCAAGATGCAGCCGGGATTGTCACCATCGACGACAATCGTTTCCGCCTTCGCAAAGCAAACGGCTTGGTGAAGGATGTTTTTCAACTCAAACATATGCAACGTTTACAAGGTCATGTCGGTATTGGCCATGTGCGTTATCCAACCGCCGGCAGTTCTAGTGCCTCAGAAGCGCAGCCATTTTATGTCAACTCTCCCTATGGAATAACCTTGGCGCATAATGGGAATTTGACCAATGCAGAAGCACTCCGTCATTCCTTGTTTGAAAAAGACCGCCGCCACCTAAATACCACCTCAGATTCTGAAATCCTCCTCAACGTGCTTGCGCACCAGCTTTCTAACGCCGTGTCACATCCGCTTACCGCCGATGATATGTTTGCTGCCGTCCGCTCGGTGCATGAGCAGGTATCGGGTGCCTACGCGGTGGTATCCATGATTATTGGTCATGGCATGATTGCCTTCCGTGACCCGCATGGTATTCGTCCCCTGTGTTTGGGCAAGCGTGAAGAGCAAGGCCAAGTTGAATACATGGTTGCTTCAGAGTCGGTTGCACTTGATGCGGTTGGTTTTGACTTTGTTCGTGATGTGGCCCCGGGTGAAGCCGTCTACATTACTTTCGATGGCCAACTTCACACGTGCCAATGTGCAGCCTCACCAAGTTTGCACCCGTGTATTTTTGAGTTCGTTTATTTCTCTCGCCCTGATTCGTTTATCGATAAAATCTCGGTGTATGGTGCGCGCGTTCGTATGGGACAAAAATTGGGTGCGAAAATACAGCGTGAATGGGAAGAGATGGACATTGATGTGGTCATCCCGATTCCTGAAACGTCCTGTGATATTGCGCTCGAAATTGCGCAGGTGCTCGGCAAGCCCTATCGACAAGGGTTTGTAAAAAACCGCTATGTAGGCCGCACGTTTATCATGCCCGGTCAACAAATGCGCCGTAAATCAGTGCGCCGCAAGCTCAATGCAATTCGCTCAGAATTTAAAGATAAGCGCGTTTTGTTGGTGGATGACTCGATTGTGCGTGGTACGACGTCGGAGCAGATCATCGAAATGGCGCGTGAAGCCGGTGCGAAAGAAGTGTATATCGCTTCCGCAGCACCAGAAGTGCGCTTCCCCAACGTGTATGGTATTGATATGCCCAGTGCCAATGAGCTGATTGCTCATGGACGAGAAGTGGATGAAATTACCAAACTGATTGGTGCCGACGGTTTGATATATCAAGACCTAAGCGATCTTGTTGCCGCTGTCGGTGAGGCTAACCCAGCCATAGAACGTTTTGAAACCTCTGTGTTTAGTGGTGAGTACGTGACCAATGATGTTGACCAAGCGTATTTGGAGTACGTACAAAGCTTACGTAGCGATGATGCAAAAACGGTTCGTGAACAACAACAAGAGCTTGCCAATTTGGAGATCCACAACGAAAGCTAAAAGCCCGTGGATAGGGTGATAATGACGAAAAAAGCCGCATTCGATGCGGCTTTTTTATCTTTGACGGCACGCGCCAACGCATTTAGGCGCTGGCCGCCCTATTCATCACCATGCTAGTGCGTAAACACAGGCCCAATTCCAACGTTCCACAGAATCACTGACGATGCCAAAATGGCGACCAGTAACACCAAACCGCAAGTGACCACCGAACTTGCGTAGATAAAGCCGCGCTCTTCAGGAATCTCCATAAGAATGGGTACACCGGTGTAGAGTAAATATACCGAGTAGGCGATCCCTATGAGCCCGATAATCATCACAAACCATACAACTGGATATAAGGTTGCTAGTCCAACCATGAAAATTGGCGTAGCGGTGTAAGCTGCCAGCTCCAAGCATTGGGTATAGGTGGGGGCGGAACCAAAGGTTCGACTCATCCACAACGTGAGGTAGGCAAGCGCGCATACACCACCGATTAGTGCTAGGTACATTGCACTGGCGATAAACAATGCGCTTTGTGCAGTGAGAAAGATCGGTTCTCCTACCCCGATTTTCCAGCCGATGTTTACACTGGAGTAATAAGCGCAAACTGGCGGGATCAGCGCCAATAACAGTGCATGGCCGATACTGTGTGACGCGCCTTCATGTCGCTCGCCAATGGTCTTCCATTCCTTTTTCGGGTGAGTATATAACCCGATAAGATGACTCAAAATCATAGCTACCCCCACTTATCCTTCCTGAATCGGTGCAATCGCCACCACAAAAAGGTTGCCCTGTTTGAGACTGTCTATGCACTGTGATTAACCGACGCAAAACAAACTTACATATAGTTAACATTTAGTCGGAAAGGCTTGAATATGCAAGTATTCACACTATAGAACGAACAAGGACTGCTACACGTATAAGCGAGGCATAGATAATGGTAGAGAGGGGGCATAAACGTAGATAACTAATGCACGTTTGCACGTTGTGTGATGGTTCTCATGTTTTAGACAGGATTTTTGTCGTGTTAATACCGAGTAGCGTACTGTGATAGCGTAATTGATTTGCAAGCCTTTTTTATGCTGTCGACCGTTGGCTTGAGTGAGGTGTCTAGCAAAGCAGTAACAAAAACTCCATTTTAAACAGCTGTTTATATCCCTTTATCGATTTAATTATCATTATTATCGTCCTGAGAGTTTGAGTTCAACTATTCTTATCGGGTAATGTCGAGTGGGAGACAGCCGCTGCTTTGCAGTCCTGGAGGAGAGAGCATCGTGTTGCATAGTAAAGAAATCTTGATCGTTGAAGACGATCCCGTATTCAGCCGTATGATCGCATCGTTTCTCGAGCGTGAAGGCGCGACGGTGCGTGAGGTTGAAAACGGATTAGAGGGATTGCAAGCGCTTCGTCAATCCATTCCCGACTTACTGATTAGCGATTTATCCATGCCAGTGATGACTGGCCTAGAATTTGTTGAAGAGGTGAGTGTGGAGTACCCCATGTTGCCGATGATTGTTATCTCCGGCACGGGAGGAATGACGGATGTTGCCCAAGCATTGCGGTTTGGCGTGAAAGATTTTCTGATTAAACCGATAGAAGACATTAGTGTGGTCAAAAAGGCCATTGAGACGGTGATTGATGATGCCAACGATGATGTCCGCGCGAATGACGATTTCAGTCAGCAGTGGTTTAAAGTGTGTGAAGATGCTGACCGCGGTGCCTCAGAGAACGAGCTTAAATGGCATTTAGATGCACTGAAGCATAACCCCGGCAGTGCACGTGAGCTTTTAATGGGATTGATGCCTGAGCCAGACTCCCAGCAAGGCGCGTGGCGCTTGTCCTATCATTCGCTCCAATCGGCCGACGCGAATCCGATTGTGCTCGATTACACGTGGCTGATGGGTGGAAAAATGGCCTTTTACGTTGTTGATTCTGCCTCGGCGGGAGAAGATGGAACGGCAACGACATTAATGATCCGGGCATTTTTCAATGAGTTTGTGCGTACCCAAGATGTCAATGAGCGTGGTTTTCTCACCTTGGTGAAGCGCATCGAAGATGCGATTAGGGCTTCATCTTATGCCTCTCCAATCCGAGCCATGTTTGGCGTACTAAATACTGTCGACAATCAGCTGGAGATCTTCCCGGCGGGACTCACCGCAACGGTTGATAGCTGTGGCACAACCAGTTTATTGCATAGCGCGCATTGGTTAGGGAAAGATGCCATTCATAGCCAGTTCCAATATGTCGATATGGGGGCGGGCGATGCGCGCGTATCACTAAGTGAAGTCGGACTGAACAGCTTCAGTGTGGATATCCAAAGAATTGCATAAAAAATAGTGCGGAAGCCGCGTTATAATGCGGCTTGCGCCTTGCTGCGTTGTGTTAACATCCGTATACTCATGTCGCTGTGTTGCTATGATTAAATGGCGTAGTGCGAAAGCCGATTTCAAGGACAGAACGACATGAAGCATTGGTATCTGCTCTACTGTAAACGCGCTGAACAACAACGCGCAGAGCAAAACTTAAAACGCCAAGGCGTAGACTGTTATTACCCCATCGTCACGGTTGAAAAACTTCGCCGTGGTAAATGCCAGCAAGTTGAAGAGCCCCTTTTCCCTAATTATGTCTTTGCTCACTTCGATCCTGAAGAAGTGCAATATACCTCTGTACGCTCAACGCGGGGCGTGGTCGATTTTGTTCGCCAAGGCGCCCATCCTATTCAAGTTGACCAATCGCTGATCCAGCAGCTTATGATCATGGAAGATAGCGACGAGCAGCGTGAAAAGCTTAATGATGGCTTTAAACCCGGCCAAGCGGTCACTATCCAAGCGGGGCAATTTGAGGGGGCGGAAGCGATTTTTAAGGAAAAAGACGGCGAGATGCGCTCTATTTTGTTGATCAAAATTCTTAATAAGCAGACTGAACTTCGCGTCGACAATCGATATGTGAGTGCTGGTTGAATCACAGAGCACGGCGAGTGACTGGCGTCAGGAGATTTAGGCCTCCTATATCTATGATGTCGGCTGCTCAATGCTATATATACATGCAGATGGCCTGACTGCTATTCCATACTGTTGATGTATTTCCTGGCATAGCAATTGTCTCGAAGCGTCAGAGCCGGAACCGGCGCTGTTGATGTAAAAAAGCCGGCGGTCAGCCGGCTTCTTCTCATCATGACACGATTAGGCGTCGTGGTATTGCTCGCAGGCCATCAAGGTATTCTCAATCAGTGTCGCCACCGTCATTGGGCCAACACCGCCGGGAACAGGCGTGATATGGCTTGCCTTTTCGTATGCCACGTCATAGTCAATATCACCGATTAGCTGGCCGTTATCCATGCGATTAATCCCCACATCAATCACAATCGCACCGGGCTTAATCCACTCGCCGGGAATAAATTTAGGTTTACCGACGGCGACCACTAACACATCGGCTTGACGTACATGCGCTTCGAGATCTTGGGTAAAACGATGGCAAGTGGTTGTGGTACATCCGGCGAGGAGCAACTCTAGTGTCATCGGACGGCCGACAATGTTTGAGGCACCGACCACAACGGCATGTTTGCCACGCAAAGGTACGTTGTAGCGGTCAAGTAAGGTGATGATCCCTTTTGGAGTGCAGGAACGCAGGGTTGGCATACGTTGGCACAAACGGCCCACATTGTAAGGATGGAAGCCGTCGACGTCTTTGTCGGGACGGATACGTTCAAGGACAGAGGTAGCATCAATGCCCGCAGGTAAAGGCAGTTGCACCAAGATACCATCGATGGTGTCGTCATCATTGAGTGTATCGATCAGCGTCAGTAATTCATGCTGAGAGCAGGTTGACGGCAAATCGTAAGAGCGAGAGACAAAGCCCACTTCATCACAGACGCGACGCTTACTGCCCACATAGACCTGTGACGCTGGATCGTCACCCACTAAAATCACGGCAAGCCCGGGCGCACGGCGTCCCGCTTCTTTACGGGCAGCAACACGTGCTGCGACTTCTCGACGCACCGTTTGCGCGATCAGTTTTCCATCAATGATTTGTGCGGCCATAAGTATCCTTTGGCTAAGAGAGCAAAAAACGGGTCGATATTGTGACAAACTTTGGGCGTAAAAGCTATTGCGCAAACGTTTGCTTTTGGTGGTTTGGTGGCAGAGAAACCGTCAAAGTCATTGTGAATCAAAGGTGTTGTGCCAGATATCGCCTTATATTGGTTGGAGGAGCTCCACACAAAAGGGCTTTTATGCCGCGCGAACTGGCGTGCTTTTGAGCAACTGATTAGACATTTCGGTGAAAACCGTTGACGACGCCTGACCTCGCTTTATAATCCCCGCTGCATATCTATTTTGCGCCCTTAGCTCAGTTGGATAGAGCAACGGCCTTCTAAGCCGTGGGTCACAGGTTCGAATCCTGTAGGGCGTGCCATTTCTCTTGTTCTCGCTAGTGAAAATACTCTCCCATTTCTGCTCAAAAGCTAACCAAACAGTGCAAAAACACAAAAAGATGTGATCTTGCCCGGTTGAATTGTGAGATATCACCCCAATTTCGATATTGAAACGCCATCGGTCGCCCCTTGTCTCGACTCAGTTGACGGGTGCCGCTATAATAGCGCGTCTTAATTTTCAGTCTCGGATGAGATAGCTCGATACGCCAATTGCGTGTATCCGGATTCGCAGGGGCTATGACGGATTCATAGCTCGGATGATGACACCAGTAAAAACTGGTCAACATCACTCAGTACCCCTGAGTAAATTTGAGGTTAATTTTATAATGCAAGTTACCGTTGAAACCACCGAAGGCCTAAAGCGCCAAATGACCATCACTGTGCCTGCTGCAAACATTGAAGACGCAGTCACGAAAGAGCTACGCAACATTGCTAAAAATCGTCGTTTTGATGGTTTCCGTAAAGGTAAAGTACCTTTGAAAATGGTTTCTCGCATGTATGGCGATGCAGTACGCCAAGACGTGCTGGGCGAGGTAATGCAGCGTCATTTCATCGAAGCCATCATCCAAGAGAAAACTAATCCAGCAGGCGCGCCAACCTTTACACCGGTAGAGAATGAAGCGGGTAAAGATCTGGTATTCAAAGCTGAATTTGAAGTGTACCCAGAAGTTGAACTGCAAGGTTTGGAAGCGATCGAAGTTGAAAAACCGCACGCAGAAGTACAAGACAGCGACGTTGAAGAAATGCTGACTACCCTGCGTAAGCAGCAAGCGAACTGGGTTGAAGCTGACGGTGAAGTAAAAGAAGATAGCCGTGTAACGCTAGACTTCACAGGTACCATTGACGGCGAAGAATTCGAAGGCGGTAAAGCGGAAGGCTTCCAGCTAGTCATGGGCCAAGGCCGCATGATCCCTGGTTTCGAAGATGGCTTGGTTGGCAAAAAAGCGGGTGAAGAATTCACTATCGACGTCAACTTCCCAGAAGACTACCACGCTGAGAACCTAAAAGGTAAAGCGGCGCAGTTCGCGATCAAACTTCACACTGTTGAAGCGCAAGAATTGCCAGAGCTAACTGAAGAGTTCGTTCAGCGCTTCGGTATTGCGGATGGCAGCGTTGAAGGCCTAAAAGCCGAAGTCCGTAAGAACATGGAACGCGAGCTGAAGCAAGCGATCAAAAACAAGATCAAAGAGCAAGTCCTTGACGGCTTGGTTGAGCAAAACCAAATCGACGTACCGTCTGCCTTGATCGATCAAGAAATCAATGTTCTGCGTCAGCAAGCGGCTCAACGCTTTGGTGGCAACATGGACAGCGCATCACAACTGCCACGTGAGCTGTTTGAAGAACAAGCCAAACGTCGTGTTAGCGTTGGCCTGCTGCTGGGTGAAGTGATCAAAGCAGAAGAGCTAGAAGCAGACGACGAGCGAGTTAAAGCTCTGATCGAAGAAATGGCTTCTGCATACGAAGATCCAGCAGAAGTGGTTGCTTACTACGAAAAAGATCAGAAGCTGATGGAAAACATGCGTAATGTCGCGCTTGAAGAGCAAGCGATCGACGCGCTGTTGGGTAAAGCGAAGGTTTCTGAAGCCAACGTTGGCTTTAGCGATCTGATGAACGCAGCACCACAAGCGTAAAAACGCAATAAAAAACGTGGGTGTTGTCATTGACACCCCGTTCATGTATCTGCATAAAATGGCCCTAATGACTTGTCATTTGGGCCATTTTTTCCGTCTAAGGTTCTATTCGACTGTCCGCCAATCATGCGATAGCGAAGGTAACTTTTGCTTAGAAAAGTGTCGATGAATCATCCAGCTGCGATCAACGACATAACATTTTAGTGACCTGTTACAGCGTTTTATGCTAAACCTTGGTTAAGGCGAGAGTTAACGAATTCGATTAGGGATATTACGCTATGAGCAATCAAGATAAACACGCAATGCCCCCCATCATGGATGCTTTGGTTCCCATGGTGGTTGAACAAACATCGCGAGGAGAGCGTTCCTACGATATCTACTCCCGCCTGTTGAAAGAACGCATCATTTTTCTAACTGGCCAAGTAGAAGATCAAATGGCCAACCTGATTGTGGCCCAGATGTTGTTCTTGGAGTCGGAGAATCCAGAAAAAGATATTTATCTGTATATCAACTCTCCAGGTGGTGTAGTGACCGCCGGTATGGCAATTTATGACACCATGCAGTTCATCAAACCGGATGTGAGCACACTGTGTACAGGCCAAGCCTGTTCAATGGGCTCTTTCCTGCTTGCGGGTGGTGCAAAGGGTAAGCGTTATTGCCTACCAAACTCACGCGTGATGATTCACCAACCACTTGGCGGTTTCCAAGGGCAGGCGTCAGATATTGAAATCCATGCCAAAGAAATGATCAAAACCAAGCATCGCCTGAATACCTTGCTGGCAGAGCATACGGGTCAGCCGATGGAGATTATCGAACGTGATACGGACCGCGATAATTTCATGTCTGCTCAAGAAGCGGTGGACTATGGCTTGGTTGACGCCGTACTCAATCAACGAGATTAAACCAGACGAATACCCTACATGCTTGGCGTGACAGCGGAAAAGACCATGGCTCGCCGGATTACATCCAAACATGGATGTAATGCTGGAGCGCACGGAATCCGGTATTGTTGCGCCAAGTAGAAAAGGTATACCGCTATGCATTGAAATGAGAGGATAACTTCTCATTCCCACACATGTAAGCGGATGTCGGGTCGGAAAAAGTGGCCGATTTGTTGTAAACTCAACAAAAGGCAACGATGGGCAAACGCCCCAAAGAGGTTAGCGAATGACAGACAAGCGAAAAGACGGTGGAAGCGGCAAGCTGCTTTACTGCTCGTTCTGTGGTAAGAGCCAACATGAAGTTCGCAAGTTAATTGCTGGGCCATCGGTCTACATTTGCGACGAGTGTGTCGACCTATGTAACGACATCATCCGTGAAGAAATCAAAGAAGTGATGCCAAAGCGTGAAGGGGATGCCCTTCCTACGCCGCGTGAAATCCGTGAGCATCTGGATGATTATGTTATCGGCCAAGAGCAAGCCAAAAAGGTACTGTCGGTTGCCGTGTACAACCACTACAAACGCTTGCGTAATGGCGATAAAAGCGCCGACGGCGTTGAACTTGGCAAAAGTAATATCTTGCTGATAGGCCCGACGGGTAGTGGTAAAACCCTACTGGCTGAGACGCTTGCGCGTTTCCTTGATGTACCATTTACCATGGCGGATGCCACCACATTGACCGAAGCGGGTTATGTCGGTGAAGACGTCGAAAACATTATCCAAAAGCTGCTGCAAAAGTGTGACTATGATGTCGCCAAAGCAGAGCGCGGTATTGTATATATTGATGAGATTGACAAAATCTCACGCAAATCAGATAACCCATCGATCACGCGAGACGTATCGGGTGAGGGTGTGCAGCAAGCCCTACTCAAATTGGTCGAAGGCACGGTGGCATCGGTTCCACCTCAAGGTGGCCGCAAGCATCCGCAACAAGAGTTCTTGCAAGTCGATACCTCGAAAATCCTCTTTATCTGTGGCGGTGCATTCGCTGGGTTGGATAAAGTGGTTGAGCAGCGTGTCGATAAGGGGTCTGGCATCGGTTTTGGTGCAGAAGTCCGAGGTGCAAGCGACAAGTCAGCGGACGAGTTTTTCGGTAAAGTTGAACCAGAAGATTTGGTCAAATACGGCTTGATCCCTGAGTTTATCGGTCGTTTACCTGTCACTGCGGTGCTTAAAGAATTGGACGAGCATGCGCTTGTGCAGATTTTGCGAGAGCCGAAAAACGCGCTAACCAAGCAATACAGTGCATTGCTAGAGTTAGACGGGGTTGAACTTGAGTTCCGTGATGACGCGCTTCGTGCCATCGCTAAGAAAGCCATGGAACGCAAGACAGGTGCTCGCGGTCTACGCTCAATCGTAGAAGCTGTGTTGTTGGATACCATGTACGACTTGCCATCGAGTAAAGAGGTAAGCAAGGTGGTGATTGACGAATCAGTGATCCGTGGTGAGTCAGCACCGCTATTGATATATGAACACGCTGATAGCCAAGCAGCTGGTGGTGAATAACCGCGAGTATTGCGTGTAACCTTATCAGTGGTAAAAGAAAAGGGAGTGATTGCTCCCTTTTTTATTTTCTGGCGGTGGAGCCGTTGAAACCTGTCCAACAGTCCCCATATACTCTTAATCAGATTGAACGGAAGAGAGAAGCATATGAACTTGGAGCGTTCCGAGCGCATTGAAATTCCGGTGCTGCCACTTCGGGATGTGGTGGTTTATCCTCACATGGTGATACCACTCTTTGTGGGAAGGGAAAAATCGATCCGCTGTTTAGAAGCGGCGATGGACAATGACAAACAAATTCTGTTGGTGGCGCAAAAAGATGCCGCCACCGATGACCCGAGCATCTCTGACTTGTACACCGTTGGTACGGTGGCGACGATCCTTCAGCTTCTTAAACTTCCGGATGGTACGGTTAAGGTGCTGGTTGAGGGGATGCAACGTGCACGTATTGACCAGTTTAGCGAAGACGACTTCTTTACGGCGGAAGCCGAGTATCTTACCACGCCAGCTATGGATGAGCGTGAGCAAGAGGTATTGGTTCGCACTGCGATTAGCCAATTTGAAGGCTTTATCAAGCTGAATAAGAAGATCCCGCCGGAAGTGTTAACGTCATTAAATGGGATTGAAGAAGCTGCTCGCCTAGCTGACACCATCGCGGCTCACATGCCGTTAAAACTGCAAGATAAGCAAAAAGTTCTCGAAATTATCGACATCGCTGAGCGCCTTGAATACTTGATGACCATGATGGAGTCAGAAATTGACTTGCTGCAGGTCGAAAAGCGTATTCGTGGCCGCGTGAAAAAGCAGATGGAGAAAAGCCAGCGCGAGTACTACCTCAATGAGCAGATGAAAGCCATCCAAAAAGAGTTGGGTGAGCTGGATGATGCTCCCGATGAGTTTGAAGCGCTGAAGCAGAAAATCGAAGAATCTAAAATGCCGCAAGAAGCTCGAGAAAAAACCGAGCAAGAATTGCAGAAGCTGAAGATGATGTCGCCAATGTCGGCAGAAGCGACCGTTGTGCGCAGCTACATCGATTGGATGATCAGTGTGCCTTGGACCAAGCGTTCTAAGGTTAAAAAAGACCTCGCCAAAGCTGAAGAAGTACTCAATGCTGATCATTATGGCTTGGAGCGTGTTAAAGACCGTATCCTTGAGTACCTCGCAGTGCAAAACCGAATGAACAAGCTCAAGGGCCCCATCTTGTGCTTGGTTGGTCCTCCGGGGGTAGGTAAAACCTCTCTGGGACAGTCGATTGCACGCGCCACTGGGCGTAAATATACCCGTATGGCGTTGGGTGGAGTGCGTGATGAAGCGGAAATCCGTGGCCACCGCCGCACCTACATAGGGTCGCTGCCGGGTAAATTAATCCAGAAAATGGCGAAAGTGGGTGTTCGCAACCCGCTGTTCTTGCTAGATGAAATCGACAAGATGTCATCGGATATGCGTGGCGATCCGTCTTCGGCATTGCTTGAAGTTCTCGATCCTGAGCAAAACAACGCCTTTAACGACCATTATCTGGAAGTGGATTACGACTTGTCAGACACCATGTTCGTGGCAACGTCGAACTCCATGAATATTCCTGGCCCGTTATTGGATCGGATGGAAGTTATTCGTTTGTCTGGCTACACCGAAGACGAAAAACTGAATATTGCTAAACGTCACTTGATTGACAAGCAAGTGAAGCGCAATGGCTTGAAGCCTCACGAGATCACCATCGAAGATTCTGCCATTATCGGCATTATTCGTTACTACACGCGCGAAGCGGGCGTGCGTAACCTCGAGCGTGAAATCTCAAAGCTGTGCCGTAAAACCGTGAAAGAGATCTTGTTGGATAAAGATCTTAAAGCGGTCACAGTCACCGCGGATAACCTAAAAGATTACTTGGGTGTGCGCCGCTTTGACTACGGTAAAGCCGATGAGCAAAACCGAATTGGTCAGGTGACAGGACTTGCGTGGACAGAAGTGGGCGGTGACCTACTGACCATCGAGACTGAATCGATGCCGGGTAAAGGCAAACTCACCCACACAGGTTCGTTGGGTGATGTGATGCAAGAGTCTGTGCAGGCAGCCATGACTGTGGTGCGTAGCCGTGCAGATAAGTTGGGCATTAATAGCGACTTTTACGAAAAACGTGATATTCACGTGCACGTTCCTGAAGGGGCAACGCCTAAAGACGGCCCGAGTGCAGGTATCGCTATGTGTACGGCGCTGGTGTCGAGCTTAACCGGTAACCCAGTTCGTTCTGACGTCGCAATGACGGGTGAGATTACTCTACGCGGTGAAGTACTGCCTATCGGCGGCTTAAAAGAGAAACTGCTGGCGGCACGTCGTGGTGGCATCAAAACCGTGGTGATCCCAAAAGAGAATGAACGGGATCTTGAGGACATTCCTGACAATGTGAAAGAAGAAATCGACATTCATCCCGTGCGTTGGATTGATGAGGTTTTGACCATTGCGTTGGAAAATAATCCACTCGGTATTGAGCTAGTTAAGCCCGAAAAGAGTGACATGCAGCAAAATTAAGCAACGTAAAACGCTGACAGACCGCAAAAGGCTTGTCAGCGTTTTTTTTGCTAGCTAACGTTAAGTCGAAGCCTTGGCCCGCATGGGGTGGGCAAGGAAGCTTTCAACGTCTTTCGTCGATAAAGCGTCTTTTATTGATACCGCAAAATAATGGGATTTGCGGGGAAGTATTGTAAGGGGATGAAAAAGTGAATAAGTCGCAACTGATTGATCAAATCGCAGAGGGTGCCGATATTTCTAAAGCGTCGGCGGGCCGTGCATTGGATGCCTTCGTAGAAGCGGTTTCTGATACGCTGAAGTCGGGTGACCAAGTCGCTCTGGTAGGCTTTGGTACCTTCTCTGTACGCGAGCGTGCAGCGCGTACTGGCCGTAACCCGCAAACCGGTGCAGAGATTCAAATTGCTGCCGCCAAAGTACCTGGCTTCAAAGCAGGTAAAGCACTGAAAGACGCCGTGAACTAATCACAGCGTGAGCCATTGCCGAATTATTCAAGTTTGACTGGGTGTTAGAGCTGCAAAGCCAATAACAACCGCGTATAATCCGGCAAGAAGAGCGTAAAGGCGCATCATTCGATGCGCCTTTTTAGTTGATAAACCACCAGCCCAAATCAGTTGGAGTACCGGCCAGTTATGATGGAACGTATACGCGAAGGCACCAACAGCCTTGCGGTGAAGATCATTTTAAGCCTTATTATCTTTTCCTTTGCTTTTGCCGGGGTCGGCAGCTATCTGGCAGGGGGTTCCAACCCGCCCGCGGCAACGGTAGGCGATAAAGAAATTAGTCGTGCACAGCTTGAGCGTGCATACCAAAACGAACGCGCGCGCATGCAGCAGCAAGCCGGTGAGCTGTTCAATCAACTTCTGGGTGATCCTGAGTATGTGAAGCGTTTTCGTCAAAACATTCTCGACCGGATGGTTGACGATCTCCTGCTTGAACATGAAGCCAGTGAGCTCGGGTTACGTGTCAGTGACGCGCAAGTCAAAGATGCCATTCGTGCGATGCCACAATTCCGTCAAGGCGGACAATTCAACAATGAGCGTTATCAAGCCGCATTGCGCCAGACTGGGTTAAGCGCGGATGAGTTTGCCAACTACGTACGTACTGACTTAGTCCGTCAGCAGCTGCTTACGGCGTTGCAAGCCTCTGAATTTGTGCTGCCAAGTGAACTGGAAAGTCTTTACCGTCTAGAAGCGCAAAGCCGTGAAGTGCGTACTATCACGCTGCCGGTGGATGCATTTGCTGCCAAGGTGTCTTTGTCAGACGAGGAGCTTGAAGCTTACTATCAAGCCAATCAAGACGACTATGTGCAACCTCGCATGGTAAAAGTGGCGTATGTGGAGTTAACCGGTGAAGGGCTGGCTGACGATATCCAAGTCACTGACGAAGACATTGCCGCTTACTATCAAGAAAACCAATCGCAGTATGGTTCTCAAGAGCGTCGCAAAGTCAGTCATATTCTTATTGAAGGGGCTGGTGACGACGCCAAAGCTCGTGCTGAGGCAGCACTTGAGCGCTTGAACCAAGGCGAAGACTTTAGTGAACTGGCACAGCAAGTCTCTGATGATACTTACAGTGCCGAACAAGGCGGATCACTGGATTGGATTGAGCCCGGTGTGATGGATCCTGCGTTTGAAAAAGCGGCGTATGCGCTAGCCAACAAGGGTGACTATAGCCAAGTGGTGAAATCAGACTTTGGCTATCACATCATTCGTCTAGATGACATTGATGCTGCGGATATCACGCCACTGAGCGAGGTGAAAGACGATATTCGCGTTGCGCTGCAGCAAGAGCGCGCGGCGGATCGTTTCTATGCTCAATCAACAAAGCTTGCCGAAGTCGCGTTTGAAGATGCCAATGGTCTTGAGCCAGCTGCTGCTGCAATCAATGGTAAGGTACAAATCACTGACTTCTTTGCCCCAGAGCAAGCGCAAGGGGTAATGGCACGCCCAGAAGTGCAACAAGCGCTGGACAGCTATGACGTACGTGAAAATGGCCTGAACTCGGAACTGATCGAGCTTTCGGGTGAGCATGCCATTGTGGTCCGCTTGGATGATGTCAAACCAGAGAAACAACTGAGCTTTGACGAAGTGAAGGATCAGGTGGCACAGACCTTGGCTGCACAAAAAGGCCAGCAGCAAGCCCAAGAGCAAGCAGATGCTTTGCTGACACAGCTTGAAGCCAATGGTGCTCTGACTGATAGTGAATATACATTCAGCGAGCCACAAACCTTAAACCGTGTTGCTCAACAACGTGCGATTTCTGAACTGGCCTTTACCTTACCTAAGCCGGAAGCGGATACCTCGAGCTACGGGGTGACTACGGATGAGCAAGGTAATGTGGTGGTTGTGGCTCTGGATAAAGTGATTGAGCCAGAGGTGCCTGAAATTAGCCCGCAAAGCCAAATGGCAGCCCGTGTTGCCCGTGCGATGAGCAATATGTCTTTATCAGCAACCTTGGAAGAGCTACGCAACCAAGTGGATGTCAGTTACGCGGACTCAGACAGCCAATAAGCAGATAACGGCACACCGCGAGAGTTAGATGTCTCTCGCAGCAAAGTGTGTGAAACAACAAAAACGGCGTAGGACTTTTGTCCTGCGTCGTTTTTCTTTTTTTGAGCGCATGCAAGGCGTGTAGGAGTGGCGTAGGTTGAGAGCGACAATTCACCAGAAGAGGACACCAGATGAAACAGCTACTCACTTGCCTAATGTTTGCTCTCTCTTTGGTCTTGGCGCCCACAGCGTGGAGCGCGGATGAGAGCGCGACCCCAGCGGCAGCTCAAGCGCAGACCATTCAGGTCAATATCAACACCGCGGATGCAAAAACTCTCGCCGAAAAGTTAGAGGGCGTGGGGCCATCAAAAGCCGCCGCGATCATCGAATATCGCGATGATCATGGCGCTTTTCGCGCACCGGATGATTTGATTAAGGTTAAAGGGATTGGGAGCGCGACGCTAAAGAAAAACCGGGATCGAATCAAAGTCTAAGTGACCCTTACGCGCAAAGGTTTTGCACAACCTTTGCGCGAATAGGGCTTGAGTCTTTGCCTGCCAAGACACACAATGACTCCATAACCGTCAATGTAGCAGGATGCGATGACTCAAAAACAAAGCCACTTTTTTGCCCACCTCGCKCGTATGAAGCTGATTTATCGTTGGCCGTTAATGCGCAATGTTTCCGCAGAAAATATCTCAGAGCACAGTTTGCAAGTTGCTTTTGTGGCGCATGCACTCGCGCTTATCAATAACAAGCGGTTTGGCGGCCATTATCAGCCTGATCGGATCGCGGTGTTAGCCATGTTTCATGACTGCAGTGAAGTGATTACTGGTGATTTGCCAACGCCGGTGAAGTACTTCAATCCTTCTATTGCGACCGAATATAAAAAGATCGAGAAAATGGCGGAGCAAAAACTGATTGCGATGCTACCGCCGGAACTACAAGACGATTACCGTAGCTTGATTGATTCAGACACGATCGATGCAGATGATTATTTGCTGGTCAAGCAAGCCGACACGCTATGTGCCTACCTCAAATGTTTGGAAGAGATTGCGGCTGGCAATCATGAGTTTGAGCAGGCCAAAAAGCGCTTAGAGACGGCGATGGAAAAGCGCCGTTCGCCGGCGACCGATTACTTTATGGCGACGTTTGTTCATAGCTTTACCTTATCGCTCGATGAGATCAGTGACGATGGACTTTAATCTTCCTGACGCATGGCAAGCGCGTCGCATGAGCAATGAAAATAAAAAGCGACGCAATGATAAACGCTCCGTCTATCAGCGCGATAGAGCGCGCATTTTACACTCGGCGGCCTTTCGCCGCCTACAAGCGAAAACGCAGGTGTTGGGGGCTGAACACAGTGACTTTTATCGCACCCGACTCACGCATTCATTGGAAGTGTCCCAAATTGGTACTGGGATTGTCGCGCAACTGAAAGAAAAGCAGCCGACCTTTCGAGCGCTGTTGCCTTCAACCGGACTGATGGAAAGTTTGTGTCTAGCGCATGATATTGGTCATCCGCCCTATGGCCACGGCGGCGAGATCGCACTGAATTACATGATGCGTGAAGAGGGTGGGTTTGAAGGCAATGCCCAAACGTTCCGTATTGTCACCTTGCTAGAGCCTTATACTCAGCATCACGGTATGAACTTAGCGCGACGAACCTTATTGGGAGTGATGAAGTATCCTGCCTTAATCAGCGCTGCCCATAATGGACAATCACCCACGCCGGTGATGGACTTTCGGCACTTGAAGGCGCGAGATTGGCAACCAGCTAAGGGCATTTATGATCATGATAGTGCGCGGCGCGATTGGGTCCTCGAACCATTATGTGACGCGGATAAAGCCCTCTTTTTAACCTTTCGTGATAACCAACCTGATGGCGAACACCGCAAAACCCGCTTTAAATCTTTAGATTGCTCCATTATGGAGCTGGCGGACGACATCGCTTATGGCGTTCATGATCTTGAAGATGCGATAGTGATGGGCTTAGTGAACCGAGAACAGTGGCAAGAAGCGGTTGCCAGTGTGCTCGCCGAGTGTGGCGATCCATGGTTAGAAAGCCATATTGGGGAGCTGAGTGAGCAGATGTTTGGCCCTCCTTATGAGCGCAAAGATGCGATTGGCGCGCTGGTGAATACCTTGCTCACGTCGGTTGAGATTGCGCCCACCGTGCAAGACGGGGCACAGTGCTTTCAATCACCGTTACTGGCGTGGAATGCGTTCTTGCCGGATGTGATGGCAGGTGTACTGGAGACACTGAAACGCTTTGTCAGTGAGTTTGTGGTTAAACAGCCAGAGCTTCAGGTGGTGGAGTACAAAGGGCAACAATTGGTGATGGAGCTTTTTGATGCGTTTGCCTCGGACCCGGAACGTCTCCTGCCCAAAGATTACCGGCAAGATTGGCTGATAGCGCAACAGGCGGGTGAGTCAGGAATGCGCGTCATTGCGGATTATTTGTCGTCGATGACCGACAGTTTTGCCCAAAAGCTGCATAGCACCATGTTTACCGCCGCCAGCAATGGTCCGCTTTATGCGATTCGCTAGTCGTCCTGCTGGCCGGATTGAGTGTGTGATGCTGGCATAAATGCCAGTTGGCGCGCGATCATGGCCTCAAAGCTTGCGAGCAATGGCTGATAATACTCACTGTCACCACTGAGTTCGCTAAGTGCGGCAAATCCTGCCTCTAGGGTAGACAAGGCGCCCGGCTTGCGGCTTTTACGTATCCTGTATTGGCTTGATGGCAGGGTGTTGATGGTAGCGGTGGGTAAATCATGCAGGTTGGTTGAAAGCTGATACATCTTGTAGGCTTTTTTCCATGTCCCGTCGAGTAAGATGATCCCCCATGGCCGCTGCTTGTCTTCCTCGCCCAATGACTCGGTCAGTGATGAAAGTGAGCAAGCGTGCTCGCCCGGATATAAGACGGCATAGCGTCGCTCCGATTGCGCGAGTGCATCGTTAAGCGCGGCATGTTGGCTGAAGTCCTCGCCCACCCAACACTGGCAATTATCCAGCGCAAGCGCGAGCAAACAAGCGCTGTTCTTAGGGTGTGAGACCTCATCAGGATGCTGCAGAATAATCACGGGAATGGCATTGGTCAGCGGTGTGACGGCATCGCACACACAAATCGCTTTGGCTTTATGACAAGACGCGCAGTATCGAGACATGATGATCGCTGGTTGAGAACGGAATCAAACAGCGTTTTACCGCTGCTTGATGAAAAACGCAAGTATCACGTAGCCACAGTCGTGACCTGGCTGTAGCCCGAGAGGAAGCGTTCAAAGCGGCTAATAGCCATTTCTAAGTCATCCACGCGAGGCAAGGTGACAATCCGAAAATGATCCGGTTTGGGCCAGTTAAAGCCGGTGCCTTGTACCATCAAGACTTTTTCTTGCAATAAAAAGTCGAGCATCATCTTTTCGTCATTGTGAATGTTGTAGCGCTTGGTATCGATCTTCGGGAACAGATAGAGCGCTCCTTTAGGCTTTTTGCAGCTTACTCCAGGTATTTGATTGATCAGCTCGTATGCCTTATCGCGCTGTTCTAATAAACGGCCACCGGGAAGAATTAACTCGTTAATACTTTGATAACCGCCCAATGCCGTTTGGATGGCATGCTGCATCGGCACATTGGCGCAAAGGCGCATCGAAGCCAGCATTTCTAAGCCTTCAATGTAGCCCCGAGCGTGCTGTTTGGGGCCAGTGACCAGCATCCAGCCAGAACGAAAGCCACAGACTCGATAGGCCTTAGACAAGCCATTAAAGGTCAAACACAACACATCAGGGGCCAAAGTGGCGATAGAATGATGCTGTGCGCCGTCGTAAAGGATCTTGTCGTAGATTTCGTCGGCAAAAATAATCAGATTGTGCTGGCGGGCTATCTCAACCACCTGCAGCAAAAAGTCGCGACTGTATACCGCCCCGGTTGGATTGTTCGGGTTAATGAGCACGATGCCGCGTGTTTTGGCAGAGATCTTCGCCTTGATATCATCAAGATCTGGATACCAGTCCGATTCTTCATCACACAAGTAGTGTACCGGCTTGCCGCCCGACAATGACACCGCCGCGGTCCACAGCGGATAATCCGGTGACGGCACCAACAACTCATCGCCGTTATTGAGCAAGGCCTGCATTGCCATCACGATAAGCTCTGAGGCGCCATTACCCAGATACACGTCTTCAACATCTAAGTCCATCAAGCCGCGTTTTTGATAGTGCTGAACCACCGCCTTACGCGCGGAATAAAGGCCTTTTGAATCGCAGTAACCTTGTGAGGTCGGAAGGTTACGGATTACATCGACCAAAATCTCATCTGGCGCATCAAAGCCAAAAGGCGCAGGGTTGCCGATATTGAGTTTTAAAATGCGGTGGCCTTCTTCTTCAAGCCGTTTGGCTTCTTTCATCACTGGGCCACGGATGTCGTAACAGACGTCATCCAGCTTGGCGGACATCCCGATGTGTTGCATTGACTTTCCTGTTTAGTAAAAGGTGAATATTGTTATTAGGCTTTTTTGGTAACTTACACTATTCGCGGTCTGATTCGAAAGAGATAAACGAATAAAGTTTTACCGATGGCTGTCGGGCAAAAAAATCGACCAAGTTCGACAGAAGACTGATCTAGCGCATGTTTATCCCCGCAGGGGACAGGTAGACTGACAAGCATTAATTACGTGCTACATAAAGCCGTACATGATTTGCGAATAGGACTGCCGCCCAATGCGGTTGGAGGATGTCGTGACTACCTTGATTCAAGCGGCCAATCAGTTACAGAGCCAGTTGGCAATATGCCAAGCTCCCGCTCTGTTACAAGCAGATTTTGACTGGCCGAGTAATCTTTCCCCGATTGCTTGGCTGGATGCCCAACCTGTCTTCCCTAAAATGTATTGGCAGTCGCGCGATGGCCGCGAAGAGGCATTGGTGTTAGGGGCGTGCCGCCGTTTTTCTCAGCTACATGAAGCGCAAGCTTCACTCACGCCACAGCAGCGAATTTGGGGATGTGTGGCGTTCGATGATGGTGCTGGGGATGGTGACTTTTTCCTGCCGGTCGTCGAGTTGATCCGCCGTGATGCGCATTGGCAGCTCTCTGTTAATGTGCAGGCGGGTGTGGATAGCCAAGCGATATTGAGCCAAGTGATCTGGTTGGGGCGGCCATTGGCCCCCATGCAGAGTCAAGTCAAACACGAAAACCATACCCCGACGTATCAGGGGTGGTGTCAATCGGTGACCACCGCGTTGGAGAAGATGGCATCGACATCGCTTAAAAAAGTGGTTTTAGCGCGACAAACACGGTTGACGTTGGATGCTCCCATTAGCGCCGGCCAGTTACTCAGTCACAGCCAGCAGCATAATGCAGAAAGCTTCCACTTTTTATTTGCGACTAGCGAGCAAGATGCATTTCTTGGCTCGACGCCCGAACGCTTGTATCGGCGCCGCGATTGTCGTGTCAGTACCGAAGCGGTCGCGGGAACCGTCAAGCGTGGCGCGACCTTCAGCGATGATCACCAATTAGGTGAGTGGTTGCTACATGACAATAAAAATATTCACGAAAACCAATTAGTGGTTGACGATATCTTGGCGGGAATACGCCGTCATGCACTCACAGTAACTGCCGATCCTGCTCCGCACTTAATGGTATTGCGTCATTTACAACATTTGCGCCGCCGCATCAGTGCGATTGTCGGGCCCGGCGTAGACGATACGGTATTGTTAAGCGCCCTTCAGCCTACCGCCGCTGTCGCGGGGTTGCCGCGTGATTTAGCGCGCGCATTTCTTGCTCAATATGGCATTGTTCGCGGACGCTACAGTGGAGCGGTGGGGTATATCTCACAGCGTGAAAGCCAGTTTTGCGTTGCTATTCGCAGTGCGCAGCTTTCAGGCCATACCATTGATCTCTATGCAGGGGCAGGCATTGTGCCAGGCTCAGATCCGGATACCGAATGGCAGGAGCTAGATAATAAACTCACGACCTTGCGCCAATGTTTACCGGATGCTCCAGTGCCCCTCTCAGCCGAAAGAATGACAGGAGTGTGCGGATGACGCTGGCGCTCACCCACACATGGGCTGAAGTGATTATTGACGAGCTTACGCGACTGGGCGTGCAGCACATATGTATTGCGCCGGGTTCTCGCTCTACACCGCTCACGCTCGCTGCTGTAAAGCAAAGCCAGCATCCGCGACGCGGTGTCACTTTGCACAGTCACTTTGACGAGCGCGGATTAGGCTACTTAGCGCTAGGTCTGGCAAAAGCGCATGCGTGTCCGGTTGCGGTGGTTGTCACCTCTGGCACCGCGGTGGCGAATCTTCTCCCTGCGGTGGCGGAAAGCCGCTTAACCGGCGAACCTTTGGTGATCTTATCGGCCGACCGACCTTTTGAATTGGTTGACTGTGGTGCCAATCAAGCCATTGAGCAACCCCGCTTGTTTTCTTCCCATGTCACGCAAACGCTCTCGCTCCCAGCCCCTGAGACCGCCATGCCCTTGTCAGCACTCCTGAGCAAGGTTGATCATCTGATGGCTCAGCAGGCCCAGCATGGTGGCAGTGTGCATATCAACTGCCCGTTTCGAGAACCTTTCTATGGCGAGCGTGACCCCGCGAGTGAGCAATCATTGCGGGCCGGATTAGGACATTGGCTTACTGATGACAAGCCGTATGTGAGCATGATGCCAACCAGATCGCAGTGGCAGATGCCTGCCTCTTGGCAACATCTCGCGTCGCAAGCCAGCAAGGTGGTATTGATTGCTGGTGCGCTGCCGCCCAACGTAGGCGCGCAGGTGGGGCGGTTGGCAAGCGTCCTCGATGCGGTGGTGCTGGCCGACCCACAATCCGGCGTCAAAAGTACGGCGCCGGGGCATGATTTGTGGCTCAACGCGCCTAGCACTCGCGCGCTATTGGATGAGGCGGAGTGGGTTATTCAACTCGGTGGCCGTTTGGTGTCCAAACGGTTAGGGCAGTGGCTGGCCAACATAGAAGTGCCGTACTGGCTGATCACCGATCGGGAACAAGCGCTCGATCCTGCTCATCGGCCCAGTGAATACATACGGTTTATGCCCCAGCAATGGGGTGAAGGCCTAGATACGTTATCGGATGCGCTCACTCAGGTGCAACGGCCTGTAAGCGACTGGGCGCAGGCGGTGACTACAGCGGCACAGATACAACGGCAACACGTGTACGCAAAGGTGGAAGACAGCCTATCCGAACATCGTCTTTTTCAGTCTCTGCCTAAGTGGCTGCCCTCAGAGTGTGATGTGTTTTTAGGCAATAGTTTGACGATTCGCTTAGCCGATATTTGGAGTGAGCTGGTTGATTATCGCGTATAC
Source organism: Salinivibrio sp. PR5 (assembly GCF_001996085.1). Classification (NCBI taxonomy): domain Bacteria; kingdom Pseudomonadati; phylum Pseudomonadota; class Gammaproteobacteria; order Vibrionales; family Vibrionaceae; genus Salinivibrio; species Salinivibrio sp. PR5. The sequence continues at coordinate 77,116 of NZ_MUFK01000002.1, read as the reverse complement.
GCCAATCGAGGGGCGTCGGGTATTGATGGCTTACTCGCAAGTGCAGCGGGCGTGCAGCGAATGAACCAGCACCCGATGCTGGTGGTGTTGGGAGACACCAGCGCTTTGTATGATTTAAACAGCTTGGCGCTGTGGCGTGATGCACCAGCCCCCGCGGTTATTTTGATCCTTAATAACGACGGCGGTGGGATTTTCGATATGTTACCGGTTGAGCCATCTTTGCGAGATGCTTACTACCGCATGCCGCATGGTTTGGGCTTTGAACCGGCAGCAACCATGTTTGGCTTGCCTTACCACCAGCCCAAAGACGTAGTGAGTTTGAGCGAAACCTTGCAAGGGGCGTTACAGTCACCCGGCGCAGAGGTCATCGAAGTCAATACGCCTGCAGGCGAGGCAGGGAGTGTTCTGAACCGTTTATTGGCGGAGGTAGCGCATGGCTAGTCGGCTAACCTTTCGCCAAGGCGGAGATCCCAATGGGCCGCGGGTGGTGTTCTTACATGGCTTATTGGGTAGCGGCGACGATTGGCAAGCCGTAACTGCTGCGCTCTCCCATTGTCACTGGTTATGTCTTGATTTACCCGGACACGGTGAGAGCTGGACACAGCAATGTCAGCATTTTGACGATGCGTGTGACGCCATTTTGACAACCTGTGAGCAGGTATGGGGGCAGGAGCCAGCGCTATTAGTCGGTTACTCCCTCGGTGCGCGTTTAGCGATGCATTGCGCTACTTATGCACCCACTCGCTGGTCTGGCGTGTTGTTAGAAGGCGGTCATCCGGGACTTGCCGATAACGAGGCCCGTCAGCAGCGACTCGAACATGATAAGCAATGGGCCACACGCTTTCGTCATCAGCCGTTAGACGTGGTGCTAGACGATTGGTATCGCCAGCCTGTCTTTCAATCTCTTAATGAATCGGCCCGCTGCGCGATGGTTCAACGGCGCTTATCGAATCACGGTTCGGCCGTAGCGGATACCTTATTGGCCACGTCGCTTGGCCATCAAGCCGACTTACGCAGTGCGCTTAAACACTGTTTTCAACACGGGCTCGTCATTGACTACCTTTGTGGTGAGCACGATAAAAAATTCCATGCACTTGCCAAACACTTGCATCAAACCATTGGGATTGGGGTCACGGTGATCCCTGAGGCGGGTCACAACTGTCACCAATCAAATCCACAAGGCTTTGTACACGCATTACTCGCAAGTGCAGCTTTTCAGGGCGTTGCCCCAACCAACCTATAAAGGGGAGATCCTATGGCTATTACGCCGGGTATAACCGAACAAGAACTGTATGCACCCATTGAGTGGGTAGAGGCTGATCAGACATTCAGCGACATTCTTTACCATAAATCGGCAGACGGTATTGCGCGTATTACGATTAATCGTCCCCAAGTTCGCAATGCCTTTCGTCCCCAAACGGTCAAAGAGATGATGCAAGCGCTTGCTGATGCCCGTTACGACAGTGATGTAGGAGTGATCATCCTGACCGGTTTAGGCGAAAAAGCCTTTTGTTCAGGAGGCGATCAATCCATCCGTGGTGACTACGGCGGCTATCAAGACGACGAAGGCACTCATCATCTTAATGTGCTGGACTTTCAGCGTCAGATCCGTACCTGTCCAAAGCCAGTGATTGCTGCCGTGGCCGGTTATGCTGTAGGCGGAGGTCACGTGCTACATATGATGTGTGATCTGACCATCGCGGCCGATAATGCCCAATTCGGCCAAACTGGGCCTAAAGTGGGGAGCTTTGATGGTGGCTGGGGCGCCTCGTACATGGCCCGCATTGTGGGTCAAAAGAAAGCGCGTGAAATTTGGTTTCTATGTCGGTTCTATAACGCGCAAGAAGCGTTAGATATGGGACTAGTAAACACTGTGGTGCCACTGGCCGACTTGGAGCGAGAAACGGTGCGCTGGTGTCGTGAAGTGCTGCAGCACAGCCCGATGGCACTGCGCTGCCTAAAAGCCGCGTTGAATGCTGACTGTGACGGACAAGCTGGGTTGCAGGAGTTAGCAGGGAACGCAACCATGATGTTCTATATGACTGAAGAAGGGCAAGAAGGGCGCAATGCGTTCAACGAGAAGCGCCGTCCGGCGTTCAATCGTTTCCCACGCAATCCATGAGGTGAGTATGAGGCAGGCACGGATCTACCACTATAGGTTACCGATCCAGTCGGGCGTATTTGTGCGCGACCAGCGACTGGCTGAGCGGGAAGGGTTAGTGGTTGAGCTGAGCGAAGGCGCACGTCGCGGCTGGGGCGAAGTGGCGCCTCTGCCGGGGTTTAGCCAAGAGAGCTTTGCACAAGCACGCCATGCGTTGATTGCCGCCACCGCGGCATGGTGTGATCACCGCCATGTGGCGATGACGCAACTACCGCCCTCAGTCGCGTGGGGAGTGAGTGTGGCGCAAGCGGAGTTGGACCAAAAGCTACCGACAGAGGCGACGTTTGCGACTGTGCCTGTCTGTACGGGCGATCCTGATGCGCTCTTACAAGCCTTGAGTGGACCCAGTCAAACGCTATCACCGCAAGCCAAGGTAAAAGTAGGCGAATATGAGGTGGCGCGCGATCGGTTGATGGTCACGACCTTACTGGAGGCGGTTCCGACATTAACCTTACGGCTGGATGCCAATCGGCGTTGGCGCCCAGAGCAGCTAAGCCAGTTTTGGCAAGGTTTGAGTGAGGCACATCAACAGCGGATTAGCTGGATTGAAGAGCCCTGTGCCGACCCCTTGCAATCACTGCGCTGTGCGCAACAGTTGGGCTTTCCTCTCGCTTGGGATGAGACATTGCGCGATCACGATGACAGTGAATTGATTGAAAGTGAATACGTTTCGGTGTGGGTGCTCAAACCCACCTTGATGGGCGATCTTGCGTCATTAACAAGCTGGATTGATAGCGCGAAAACGCTTGGCAAGCAGGCTGTGATCAGTGCTGCGTTAGAATCAAGCCTTGGGCTCACGCAGTTATCACGCTATGCCACCTGGTTAACGCCAGATGTGGTTCCTGGGCTTGATACCCTGAGTATCTTTGCTCATCAACTTGATCGTACGTGGCCGGGTGCCCCGCAGCCATTAGCGCCTCTACATGACCAGCCCCTTATCTGGGTGAATACATTGTGACGGCCTCGGCGTTCGGATTTAAGGTGTGGCCGTGGCGGCACTGGGCTGGCTGTGCGCCAGACTCGCTTGCCATCGAGAGTGACACCTCACTGACGTGGCAGGCGCTGGTGGCGGATGTGGACCGTCAGCAAATGCTGTTTAATGCCGCGCCAGTGGTGGTGTTCGACAGTCGTCTTGCTCCCCAGCGCTTAGTGGTGGGCCTGCTTGCTGCATGGCAAGCGGGCAAGATCACCTTAGTGCTCAATCATGCTTTAAGTGACGACGTGAAAGCCGCCGTGTTGGCTGAACTTGGCGAATTTCAATGGCTGGACTGCGCTCAAAATGAGGCAAGGGGAGCCGACGCGATATCGATAGCGCCTTGGCAACCACAGCAACCGCTCACCATGACGCTGACATCGGGATCAACAGGAAAGCCCAAAGCCGTGGTGCATGCCGCGCATCAACACCTTGCCAGTGCGGCAGGTTTAACCCAGATGCTGCCGTATCAAGGGCTGTCTGAGCACGAGGAGAGGCCGAGCAGTCGCACCGATAGTTGGTTGTTATCGTTGCCGCTTTTTCATGTGTCGGGGCTGGCTATTGTGTGGCGCTGGTTATTCAAAGGTGCCACCCTCGCTATTTTCCCTTGTCAGGGAGAAGCTTTACCCGAATCACTGACTCGGGTGACACACGCCTCCTTGGTGCCCACACAGCTCTATCGCGCCTTACCTTGGTTGGCCGCGCGGCAAGCGCCTTCTCGACTTAAGCATGTATTACTGGGCGGTGCAGTGATTCCCGCACGATTGACACAACTAGCTGAGCAGCAGGGCATTGCTTGTTGGTGTGGCTATGGCATGACAGAAACCGCATCGACCGTCACGTTAAAGCGCTCCGATGGCCATGACGATGTCGGTGAGCCTTTGCCGTATCGTACCGTTGCGCTGGCGAGCGATGGTGAAGTGATTCATCGTGGCGACACGCTCGCGTTAGGATATTGGCAAGCGGGACGGTTAAAGGCGCTTTCGGGAGGACAAGGGTTGGCCTCCCGGGATCTGGCGAGATGGGAGACGCGTCGCCAGCGGCCAGTGTTGCGTATTATTGGGCGCAAGGATAATCAGTTTATCTGCGGTGGAGAAAATGTTCAGCCTGAGCGTATTGAAAACCACTTACTCCAACGAGACGAGATCAGCCAAGTCGTGGTTGTCCCGGTTATCGACCATGAATTTGGCGCGCGTCCTGTTGCGATAGTGCAAAGCACAGCGCCACTGGATCAGGTGCAATTAACGGCGCATTGTCAGTCGTTAGCGCCTTATCAACGTCCCATCGCTTTTTTGCCGTGGCCGACATTCGAGCAGGGTGCCAGTATTAAGCCGTCACGTGTGCAGCTTGCCCAATGGGCAAGCCAGCAAATCGAACATTAAGGTCGGTCGGCACGTAAGCGAATCACCTCGTCGCGCATATACGCGGAAGTGGCTTTTTCCGGCTCAACGGCGGGGCCGGCAACCACAGTTACCTTTGACCAAAAGCGTTTTGGCAGTTTTAACATGGCTTTGCCGCCATGTCGGCTAAAATAACTGCCCCACAAGCCTTGCAGTGCCATGGGCACGACGGGGACCGGTGAACGCTGCAGAATCATATCCATGCCACGACGAAACTGGTCTATTTCGCCATCAAAGGTCAGGTGACCTTCTGGGAAAATTAACACCACTTCGCCATTATCTAACGCGCGTTGGATCTCATTCATCGCGGCGCGAATGGTGCGTCCTCGGTGACTGATGGGGATCACTTTTGAGGTGCGGAAAAACCAATGCAGCACGGGTAATTTGTACAAGTCTTCAAACATCACAAAGCGAATCGGACGATGACAAGCACCCGCCAGCAAAAGCGCGTCCATGTAGCTGACATGATTACAAATCAGTAAGGCTCCCCCTTGTTCGGGAATATGGTGTAAATCTTTATGCTTCACCCGATACAAGGTGTGCGTGATCATCCACGTAAAAAAGCGCAGTGCAAAAATCGGCACCAACTGACTGACATAGATAGCCACCAATAAATTGAGCACTGTCAGTAACAGGAAAAACTCGGCAATGGAGATTTTCACCACCACCAAGAGGGTGATGCCAAGAATGGCACTTGCCACCATAAACAACGCATTGAAGATATTGTTGGCGGCAATAACGCGTGCACGCGCGGCTTTATCGGCGCGCTGTTGCATCAAGCTATACAAGGGGACGATAAAGATCCCACCGAACACGCCAATCATCAATAAATCGATAAACACCCACGTCAGTGCCGGATCGGCCACAAAGGCGATTAAATCGCTGTGCACAGTTGGGCTGGCGGGCGTGGCAAAAAATAAATGCAACCCAAAGCCGGTAAGCCCAAGGCTTCCCAAGGGCACGATACCGGGCTCGATACGGTGGCCGGACAGCTTGTCACACAGCAGCGCGCCCACCGCGATACCGATTGAAAATAGGGTCAGTAAGAAGGAAACGCCGGTTTCATTCCCGCCCAGCAAGGCGGTGTATTTAGGAAATTGGGTCAGGTAGCTTGCACCAAGAAACCAAAACCAGCTGATACCTAAAATGGCCTGTAAGGTCACTTTGTCTTGGCGTGCAAAACGCAAGGTTTGTTTCATCAGTGCGATGGGTTTATAGCGCAGATTGAGGGTTGGATTACCGGCAGGCGCGGGAGGGATCGCATGTGCCGATAGCACGCCCAGCAGTGCAAAGGCTAATACCGCGGCGCCGGCAACCACATTGGCATGTGGGTGATGAGCGATAAATCCAGCGAGTAAGGTCCCGAGTAGAATAGATAAAAACGTGCCGGTTTCGACGAGCGCATTGCCCGAGACCAGTTCTTTATCGCTCAAGGTTTGTGGTAGCAGTGCGTATTTTACCGGGCCAAAAAAAGCGGACTGGGTGCCCATCATAAACAATAACCCTAGCAGCACTGTCCATGATTCGTAATACAAGGCAATCGCGGCGCTCGACATAATCACGACTTCCAGCCATTTCACGCGCCGCATGATAAGGGCTTTATCGTATTTGTCGGCGAGTTCACCGGCAAAGGCAGAAAACAGGAAAAAAGGCAGAATAAATAACCCCGCCGCGGCATTAATAAACAGAGTTGCATCCATTGGCAATTGCTCGGCGGAAGCAAATGCGACCATGATCACCAACACGTTTTTATAAACGTTATCGTTAAAGGCCCCTAACGCCTGTGTGATGAAATAGGGCAGAAAGCGTCGCTCACGCAGAAGTTGAAACTGTTGGCTCATGAGTACATCGGTCCGTTTAGCGGTGCAATAAGCGACTTATACTAGCAAGGCGAGGCGAGTGCGCAACCTTTAAACGGGTTGCGCATCATTAGGTTATGCGATTGGCAATCAGTGTGCACACCCGATATTGGCTGTGTCAGCGACAAATAACGGTTATTGATTACTGCCAGTCGATAGTGGCGTTAGGCAAATTTTTGGCTGTTTTTTATTGAGACTTGATCATTCAACGTCCAAAAATCATATAGCACGCCGAGTAAGAAGAAACCGCCCGTAAACAGGTAAATGACTCCAGTGATCCATTTCCCCATGTACATACGGTGGACCCCAAAGATACCTAAAAAGGTCAGCAGTAGCCAAGCGACGGTGAAATTGGTTTGTCCGCTACGAAAACGTAGATCCGCTTCCTTATCCATTAGCGGGATCAAGAAGAGATCGATAATCCAGCCAATCCCGAGTAGGCCGAGGGTAAAAAACCAGATCGTCCCAGTGACAGGTTTACCATAGTAAAAACGGTGTGCGCCAAGAAAGCCAAAGATCCAAAGCAGATAACCGATAAACTTGCTGTGGGTATCATTCATGGTCCAGTCCTATCAATGTAAATAAATGCGTTGTGAGCTTGGAGTCGTAACAGCGTAAATGGTTCCTTGAGTGCACCAAACTCCGCGATGGTTCCCAGATCCGGTGGTGACGTTTGGTAACAATTAATGTCAGTCATAGGATTGACTTCACTTCCAGACACTCTAGCATGACATCAGTCATAAACCACAGATGAAGCAATCATGAAAAAATTACTCTCTGTCGCAGCGTTGATGTTTGTCTTCGTTGTTTCAGCGCCTTACGCAGAAGCCAAGCGCTTTGGTGGCGGTAAGTCATTTGGCAAAAGCTTTAAAACCGCCCCCGCCCCTAAGCAAAAAACAACCGATACCAACACCATCAAACAAAGCCCGACCAAAAGCGGCAGTAAAAAAGGCTTGATGGGTGGTTTACTCGGCGGCTTACTCGCCGGTGGTTTGTTGGCGGCCTTTTTTGGTGGTGCCTTTGAGGGTATCCAATTTATGGATATCTTAATCCTTGGTTTAATTGCCTACCTGATTATGAAATTCTTGCGGGGCATGACACAGGCCAAAGCCAGTGCTCAGGCGCAAGGGCCCGCTTACGCGGGACAAAACAAAGGCTATTATCACGAACAGCCCTCAGCGTTTCGTGACAATGCTACAGACACCAGCGCGACGTCGGGTGGTTTCGGGGAAACACAAACCGATGTCCCCTTTAACTTCCCGCCACAATTCGACATGCAAAGCTTTTTGAGTGGTGCGCGCGAACACTATCGTATTTTGCAAGGCGCTTGGAACCATAACGAGCTGGAGAAAATCCAAGAGTACGTGACGCCAGCGCTGTATAACGACTTAGCCGCCGAACGTGCGCGATTAGGCGGAGAGCAACACACCGAAGTGATGTATGTGGATGCTGAGGTTGTGCGTGCCGATTACGACAGTCGCACTGCCCAACTGAGTTTGAAATTCACCGGTCGTTACTGTGATCGTGTCGAGGGTGTAGAAGAAGATATCTCGGATATTTGGCATCTAGAGCGTGATTTGACCCAGTCCAATGCACCTTGGTTGATCGTAGGTATTCAAAGCTAAAGCGAGAACACGCGTTTCGCTACAATAACGCTAGCTCATCACTGGGCTGGCGTTTTTTATGTTGCCGCCTCGAGGTAAATTAAATTATCTAACGCTTGCTGGGTACTCTCACCGCACACGTCTTTGTCAGCGCTAAAGGCACTACACACCGCAGGTCGCTCAGGACGACCAAACAGTTTACATAAATTATGCTCGTCGAGTTGGACACATCGTGTTCCTGCGGGTTTACCGTCAGGCATACCGGGTATTGGAGAGGAAATACTCGGGGCAATACAACACGCGCCGCAGCCTAAACGGCACGAGAATGTCGGCGTAGTGGGCATAAAACCTCGGTATTGGAGCAAAACGGGCAGGCACTCTACCATTGACGTTGGTTGTCGCCAAGTCGGGAAGGGAAGGTCGCTTGCACTTTACCGCTATGATGGTTATAACAGCGGCGCAATGTCGTTACCGCCACAAAGCGGAAAAATATAAGAGAGTACACATCATGAGCACGCCTTTTTGGCAACAAAAAACCTTGGCGCAAATGAGCGACGAGGAGTGGGAAGCTTTATGTGACGGTTGTGGCCGTTGCTGTTTACATAAGCTGATCGACGAAGAGACCGACGAGCTCTACTACACCAACGTGGCGTGTAGTCTGCTCGATGATAAAACGTGCTCATGCAAAGACTATCCCAATCGCTTTTCTTATGAAGAGTCATGCCTCAAGCTTACCCGCGATAAAATAGATGAGTTCTACTGGTTGCCAGAGACTTGCGCGTACCGCTTGTTGGCAGAGAATAAACCGCTGCCTGAGTGGCATCCTCTGATCACTGGCTCAAAAGCGGCAATGCACCAAGCTGGGATCTCGGTCAAAGACAGCGTGGTATACGAAATCGATGTGATTGATTGGGAAGATCATATTTTGAATCATCCTGCCGAGCGTTAATGGCAGCAGACATATGATGACGTTGTTTAGCTAGGCACCGACACTTGCGGTGCCTTTTTTGTGAAGACGGCACTGTATCGACATGCAAGCCACGGCGTAAGGCGATGGTTCTTCGCGGATAACCCATTGTTTATTTTCTGCTGTTGGGCATAATGATTGCCAACTCGACAGGAGGTGGAATGCAAGAGTATGCACGTCGTTCTAAAGCTGGCTGGGCCCTCGCGGTAGCGTTATGGGTTCTGGCAGTGTGCGCCTTGCAAAACCAACTGAGTTGGCAATCAGGTGTGCAAGCCGCTTGCCAAGCTTTGAGTATACAAGACCAAAGTGATGATGCGAGTGCGGTAGGGAAAAAATGTGCCCTGTCTGAGCAGCTTGTTCAGCCTACCGTGTTGACGCTCGATTGGCTCCCCGCGCCACTTTGGTGGCTCATTGTATTACTTGCGGTCATGGCGACGGTGAGCGTATCGATCACTTTACCTACTCACGACCCACCGACCTATCGGCGACGGCACCTTTGTTTTTGTGTGTTCCGAGAATAAAGCGCCTGCTTTTCAAATGGTGTATTTATTCTTAACAAGGAACAGACTTATGAATCGAATCAATGACTATTGGCACACTGTTAAACAAGGTCGCGCTTGGCAAGCTTGGGTCTTGCTGCCGCTATTGTCTTTGTGCTTACTGCTACTCACTCCAACGGCACGAGCGAATGCCCCGGATACCGGCTGGCTTAGCAATCCTGATCACCCACCGGTGACGGCACGTTTAGCGTTAACTGGGCAAGGGAGTCCAGACACGCTACGCCTCGATGGATTACTTTCTATCCGCTTGCAAGGTGATTGGAAAACATACTGGCGCTCGCCCGGCGAAGGGGGCGTGGCACCCGAGTTGATTATCAATGACAGCCAAAACCTGAACCAGATTACTTGGCACTGGCCGGCGCCGAAGCGCTATGAGCAGCTCGGGTTGACCATGCTCGGCTATAAAGGGCAGGTTGCTTTCCCTCTGACATTAGATGTTGAACACTGGCAACAGCCGGTTTCACTGGATGCGACGCTGCGCTTGTCATCGTGCACCAGTGTGTGTGTGATCACTGACTATCCTATCTCGCTCGACTTTACGCCTAGTGCACTAGAGGCCGATGGCGAGCGGATGTATCAGTTTAACCAAGCGATGAGTCAGGTGCCCAAGCCACTCCCAAATGTGACGCTTGATTCTGCGGTTTGGGATGCCAGTAAACAGCAGCTCGCCGTCACCGTGACGGGCAACCAAGCTTGGCAGCAACCTGATCTCTTGGTGGATGGTGAGGCGGTGATTGATGACACCTTTGGGTTGCCGAGTATCCACCGTGATGGCAATACGCTGACCGCGACCTTTGATGTAACCAATTGGATAGAAACGCCCAATCTTACCGACAAGCCGATTCAGGTTACCGTCATGGATAAACAGCTACTTGCCGAGCATAGCATCACGGTGCAAGCAGGCCATGTGGTTGCACACGCGGGACTTTCTATTTGGGTGATTGGCGGGATTGCACTCTTGGGCGGTTTGATCCTGAATGTGATGCCCTGTGTGCTTCCCGTTCTGGGACTCAAACTAAACAGCATTGTTGCGAACCCTAACGCCACTCGTGGTGTCATTCGTGGCCAGTTTTTAGCCTCAGCAGCTGGGATACTCGTTTCCTTCTGGGCGATTGCTGGATTACTGATGGCGCTCAAACTGACAGGGCAAGCGGTGGGTTGGGGCATCCAGTTCCAAAGTCCGATCTTTATCGGGGTCATGACGCTGGTGATTTGGCTCTTTGCCCTGAGCTTATTCGACGTACTGCGTATTGATTTACCCTCAAGCTGGCAGACGTGGTTAGCAACACGTGGGGGTCACACCCACAGTGGTCATTTTGTGCAAGGCGTGTTTGCAACCTTACTGGCCACACCGTGTTCGGCCCCTTTCCTTGGCACAGCAGTGGCGTATGCATTGGGCGGCTCCTTGACGGCGCTATGGCTGATTTTTACCGCGCTGGCGATTGGTATGGCGCTGCCGTGGCTGTTGGTCGCCGCTTTCCCGGGGCTGACTCGCGCATTGCCAAAACCCGGCCCGTGGATGAACCATGTCAAACGGATCTTTGCGCTGTTGCTGGCTGGCACCACAGTGTGGCTATTCTGGTTATGGATGCCTTATCTTGGCGTCTTAGGTGCAATAGCAGTGGGAACACTGTTGCTGGTTGCCACTGTGTGGCTGACATATCGGACCCTTGGCAAGCTGGCGGCAATTAAAGGCTCGGCTGGGTTGCTGGTTATTACTGTGCTCGGGCTGATAGGAGCGTCCTTGACCGCGCAGCAGTGGGCAACGCCCCTCAATCCTGAACCAGATTGGGTAAGCCTTGATGAAGCGGCAATCACGCGCGCCGTCGAACAGGGACAAGTGGTGTTTGTCGATGTGACCGCTGATTGGTGTATTACCTGCCATGCCAACAAAGTAGGGGTAATGCTACAGTCGCCCGTCTATGATGCGATCACCGCACCGAATGTAGTGACGATGCAAGGTGATTGGACCCGTCCGAGTGATACCGTGACGCAGTATTTGCAAAAGCACCAGCGCTATGGCGTACCGTTCAATATTGTTTATGGTCCGAGTGCACCTGATGGGATCGCGTTGCCGGTGATTTTGACCGATAACGCGGTGATGGCCGCGATTGAGCAGGCGAAAACACCATGACGGCCAATCAAACGAAACTGTCATGGCGTCAGCGGGTCAAACGTGGTGCGCGTGATCTGTGCTGGCTCATCGTGTTTGTGTTGATATCTAGCACTGCTGTCGATTGGTGGCGAAGCCGTGATATCGATACCAGTCAGGTACCGGTGACGTCGATGCGTTTGCTGGATGGTCGCCAACAAGATTTGGTTGCTATGTCGCAACAAGAGCCGGTGCTGGTCTATGTGTGGGCAAGTTGGTGCGGGGTATGCCGTTTTGTGACTCCCTCGGTAGATTGGCTAAGTGGTCATGCGCAAGTGGTCTCGATCGCGTTACGCTCAGGCTCGGATAAACATGTGGCCGGATACCTTGCTCATCATGGTTATGATTTTCCTGTGGTGAACGATCAAAGCGGGGCGCTTTCTAATGCCTTTTCAGTGAAAGTAACGCCCACCGTGATGGTGATCGAACAAGGAAAAATTACTTCAATTACAACCGGATTCACTACGCCCCTTGGCCTATGGTTGAGACTGTTGTAATGCATTTATATCAATAAAAAGGAAACCCAATGTCCTTCACTCGTTATATCGCGCCATGTGTTGCGCTCATGATGCTAGCCATGCCTGCTAGCGCCAAGAATTTAAGCGATACACAGCAAGCGCAACTGGATGAAATTGTTAGCCTGTTGGAAGATAACCCCAAGCTAATTGCCAACCTTAATCAGAGTTTGCAGAAGTTTGTCGAGCAACAGCAGACGTTTAAGCAGAACCTTGCCAAACGTCGCGACTGGTTTGAGTCTAAGACCCACAGCTGGATTGGCGCTGAAAATCCAACCGTCACTGTGGTGAACTTTATGGACTACAACTGCCCGTACTGTAAAAAGTTGGAAGACGAACTGCAAAAGCTGGTGGCCGCGCATGATGATGTCAAAGTCATCAATATTGCCGTGCCACTTAAACAACAAACCATTGATGAGTTGGGCACTAACTCTGCGGTGTATGCCATGAATGTATGGCTAGAACAGCCAGAGGCTTTTGCGCAAGTTCATGAATTGCTGATGAAAAAGCGCGGTATGCATGATGCGCGCTCGCTAGAGAAAATCGCCAAGAAAACCAAGACCGAGCAATGGCTCAAAACGCCAGAAGAAACAGGAAAAGCGGTGGCGGATAACTACCGAGCCTTTGTTGAGCTTGGGCTGCGTGGCACGCCAGCGATGATCATTGGCGATCAAGTCGCGCCGGGCTATTTACCTTATCCGCAGTTAGAAGCCATGGTTGAGGCTGCGAAAGCAGAGGGCTAGGTCTGTACTATCAACGCTAACGGTTTGAAAGCCAGTCATATTTTGACTGGCTTTTTTTGTTAGCTGCGCTTTGCGGCAAAAGCTGGCAAAATAGCGCGCCTTACTGGTAAAGGTCATGGCATGAGTCAAACATATCCATCCGCCCCTCGCGTGGTTTTAGGCCCGATGGAAGGGGTACTCGATCCCTTAATGAGAAACCTGCTTACGGAGATCAATCATTACAGTCTCTGTGTGACGGAATTTGTGCGTGTGGTCGATCAGCGTTTACCCGAGAAGGTCTTTTATCGCTTGTGCCCTGAATTGCATCAAGGAGGCGTCACCGCCGCCGGCACGCCGGTGCGTGTGCAGCTGTTGGGACAAGATCCGGTGGCGATGGCGCGCAATGCCGTCCGTGCCATTGAGCTTGGCTCCCACGGGATAGATATTAATTTTGGCTGTCCGTCAAAAACGGTGAATGGCAACCGAGGTGGTGCGGCTTTGCTTAAGACCCCAGAGCATATGTTTGATGTGGTGAAAGCGGTACGCGATGCGGTGGACTCAGCCCATGTGGTGAGTGCCAAAATTCGTCTTGGCTACAACGATTTAGATGACTACCCGGAGATTGCTGATGCGGTATACCAAGCCGGTGCCTCTGAGCTTGTGGTCCACGGTCGAACCAAGCGTGATGGCTACAAAGCGGGTACCATTCGTTGGGATTTGATCGCAGAGATAAATCAACAACTGCCTATTCCTGTCACCGCGAATGGCGATATTTGGCACCGAGAGGATGCATTGCGCTGCCAAGCCATCACCGGGTGCGACACCTTAATGGTTTGTCGTGGCGCCCTGAACATGCCCAACCTTGGCGCCCACATTCGAGACAATGTTGCGCCAATGGCGTGGACAGACGTGCTTACGTTATTGGTACGCTATACCGAACTCGAGCTACAAGGCGATAAGGGCCAGTATTTCCCGAACCGAATAAAACAGTGGTTCAAATATTTACGTCAGTACTATCCGCAAGCAGACGCTTGTTTTAAAGCGATTCGCGTGCTCAATCGCGCCGATGAGATAGTGCGTGAGCTGGATAACGCTCGCCTCGCTGACGCGACTCAACAGATACGGGAGACAGAATGTCAACACTAATCACGCTTTCTTCTGAATGGGAAGGCATGCCAGCCAGCTTTGTAGAAGGCGCCCTGCTGGCCGCCAATATCTGTCCCGCACCGCTATCACCAGACACATGGTTATCGGTATTGATGACGGCAGGCCTTGATGAAGACGATGTCCATTTACCTGACGCCGATAAAAAGGCGATCCTCGCGCATCTTGACGCGCAGTATCACGCCCTCATGCGCAACGACTATGGGTTGCCAGACGCGTTGATGCTGTCGTTACGTAGCGAACCGGCTCAAGCGTTTGCCGAGGGTTTTCTTTCGGTATGGCCTTATGTTGAGCCGCATTGGCAAGAAGCCACAGTAGGCGATGGAAGTCGCCGCATGTTATCCGCACTGGTGACCTCAATGCTGTTGCTGCATGACGAGGCGGGGACGCTGGCGCAAATGAAAGAAGTTGGCTTAGATATTGAGCCCGGTCGCTACATCGACCAATTGGACCTAATGATCCAAGAGGTCGCCAAAGCAGCCGATGAAGTGCAGCAAGGCAGCCATGGCGCCCATCAAATTAACCCGTTTAAGTCGGTAGGGCGTAACGACCCTTGTCCGTGTGGCAGTGGCACCAAGTTTAAAAAGTGTTGTGGGCGATAAGCGATTGCAGGAGAGAACGATGACGCAAGTAAACACGCAAGCGGCGATTCGTGTGGTCGCCGGTGTGATTGGGCAAGCAAACCAAGTGCTTGTTGCTCAGCGCCACCCAGACAAGGCCTACATTAGCTGGTGGGAATTTCCGGGGGGTAAAGTAGAAGCGGATGAAAGCGATCAACAAGCTCTCGCGCGTGAGCTAAAAGAAGAGCTGGGTGTGACGGTAGCCGTCGGCGCGCCGATTGTCGAAACAGAATATGACTACGGTGATAAGCGCATTTTGTTGTGTAGCTATTGGTGCACCCTCGCCAAGGGAGAGCCTGAAGCCTTGAGTCATCAGGCCATTCACTGGAGCGAACCAAACCGACTCGATCCCGCGGTATTTAGTGCAGCGGATAGACCTTTGCTAGCCAAGCTGCAAGCCGATACGAAAATCGTTTGCGAAGCCTAAGTGGCTACAGATGCGCCGCCCTCGATTTGGAGGCGGCGCGTCAAGGTTACTAAGAAAAGATACGACGCGGTGGTCGGCCAATAAATTGGGCGATGACGACCAACCCCCACACCACCAGCATGGCCGAGAAAATGCCTACCAACCATTGTGGCATCGAAAAGCCAAGCCATTGCCATACCACCTTGCTGCAATCACCATAAGCTTCAAATACCTGCGGAAGCCATTGATTGAGTGGGGCCCAAGTCGGGAAGTTCACCGCGACATCACACGTCGGGCCGAACAGTTGATTCGGATCCGGAAATTGGTAACTGACATGCTCAAGTGCCAGTTTCAGCCCCCAGGCAACGGTCACCCCATAGCCGAGTAACCCCAAGGTGCGTAATGCAGCATTTTGCGGCGCAATCACGCCAACCAGTGCGGCTGCCCCTACGCCAAATAGTGCAACCCGTTCATAAATACACATCACACAAGGCGCGAGTGACTGGTGATATTGGAAATACAGCGCTGTAGCCTCAAGACCGACAACACACACGAGCAATAGCAGCCAAGAAAAACGACTGCGAGAAAACTGGTTTAAGGCGCGCCACATAACTCAAATTACTCCTGATATAAAAGAAGGCCCTAAACAGGGCCTTGCTATTCAATCGTTTGTTGAGCCTAAGGTCAATGGTAGAAGTGCGTTAGTGCGCACTCGGTAAGGCTTGTTGGGTCATATGAATGGTTTCAGAAATCCATCCTTGATGTAGCATCCATTCCGTGGCCGGCACCAAGAAAAACTCGATTCCCAACACGCCGAGTAGGCCCATTACGATGGTGTAAGGCAATGCCATATAGACCATGCGCCCGTAGGAGAGGCGAAGTAACGGTGCCAATGTAGAGGTGAGCAAGAACAAGAAGGCGGCTTGACCATTCGGGGTGGCGACCGAAGGCAGGTTTGTCCCAGTGTTAATGGCGACAGCCAGCATGTCGAATTGTTCACGGTCGATAACGCCATTGATAAGCGCGGATTTCACTTCATTAATGTACACAGTGCCGACGAAGACATTATCAGACACCATGGACAGCAACCCGTTCGCGATATAGAACATGGTGAGCTGCATATGGCCCTCCAACGACAGGACGAGATCGATCACAGGCGCAAATAAGTGTTGGTCGATAATCACGGCGACTACCGAGAAGAATACTGCCAACAGCGCGGTAAAGGGCAGCGCCTCTTCAAATGCTTTGCCGATGTGGTGTTCATCGATTACCCCGGTAAACGAGGTTGCCAAGATGATAATGCTAAGACCAATCAAGCCGACTGCGGCTAAGTGAAGGGCAAGGGCGGCAATTAACCAAACGGCGATCAACGCTTGAACCACGAGTTTAGCCACATCTTGTGGTGTGCGTTTGGCGCGTTGTGCTTTATCGTACTCCACCAGAATTTTAAGAACGTTATCTGGAAGCTGTGCGCCGTATCCGAATAGACGTAACTTTTCCACCAACACACAGGTGAGGAGGCCTGCGACAAAGACCGGCAGAGTCACTGGTGCCATCCGCAGAATAAACTCACCAAAATGCCAGCCAGCTTGATCGGCAATAATCAGGTTTTGTGGTTCACCCACCATGGTCATGACGCCACCAAGCGCGGTACCCACGCCCGCATGCATCAGTAGGCTGCGCAAGAAGGCGCGATAGTTTTCCAGATCGTTGCGACTGAGATCATCACTCAGGCTTTCATCTGAGGTGTGGTCATGCGCGGCGCCAAACTCTTTCCCTGAGGCAACGCGGTGATAAATCGAGTAAAAGCCCACGGCGACACTAATCACCACGGCAATCACGGTTAGCGCATCTAGGAAGGCAGATAGCGTCGCCGCCGCGACACAAAACGCGAGAGAGAGTGCAATTTTGGAACGGATCCCTAACAAGATTTTGGTGAAAATATACAGCAACAGCTGCTTCATAAAGTAAATCCCTGCCACCATAAAGACCAGTAGCAGCAAGACTTCAACGTTGGCGACCAATTCATGCTTTACTTGCGCGGGGCTTGTCATACCGATAGCGACGGCCTCAATCGCAAGCAGACCGCCCGGTTGCAGAGGGTAGCATTTTAGCGCCATGGCTAAGGTGAAAATGAATTCGACCACCAGTAGCCAGCCGGCAATGAAGGGGTCAATCGAGAATACAATCGGGTTGATAATTAAAAAGGCGACAATGGCCAGTTTGTACCAATCTGGCGCTTTACCGAGAAAGTTCTTCAAAAACGCGGTTCTGAGTGTCATGGTCTTAGCCATAGTGAAAGTCTCATGGTTATGTATGCATCGTACAGGCGGCGCATGGCGAGAAAACACACGTACACAGAAACCATAGCAGCCCGTTTGAGAGAGCGATGGATCCAGTACGAGGAGCGGGTCACTGTACAAATTCGGTGTTCGGCAATGGCGAGCAGCGTAGGCGGTTGGTCGCAACTGCATGACGGATGTGCGCTATTTTGCCTTAGTCATACTTTGTTACATCTTGTATGACATAATTTTGCGAATTATGCCCAGATTTTCATTGATCTGGTACAAAAATCTGCAGGATGTCACTTCATTGGCCCTGAAAACACGTAGCGGTTTCTGCCTGAAAAGACTAGTGGTATGATGAGTTATTAATCAGAGCAAGAAGCAAATTGGAATTAAGATTCAATGGTTATAAAGGCGGATAGCCCAGCAACGTTTGCTGAAAAATATATAATTGAAAGTATTTGGAATAATCACTTCCCGAAAGGGTCGATTTTACCGGCTGAGCGTGAATTATCAGAGCTTATCGGTGTTACCCGAACCACATTACGTGAAGTCTTGCAGCGCTTAGCGCGCGATGGTTGGTTAACTATCCAACATGGCAAACCGACCCGTGTAAACGATTATATGCGCACCTCTGGGCTGAGCATTCTCGATACGTTAGTGACGCTGGAAGGCCAAGATGTTCACGGTGTGCTCGAAGATTTGCTGGCGGCGCGCACCGATATTAGCGGTGTTTATATGCGCTATGCGGCAAAAAATCGCCCGCAAGAGTGCATTAATCTTATCGATCATGTGATTAAACGCTGTGAGCAAGTGCTTGAAAGTGAGAGCTTTGATCAGTTTATTGCCTTGATTGATGAGCAAGCCGAGGTGCTTAAAGACGTCAAGAAGATTCAAGATAAGTACGGCAAGCAAGATCCCGCACTGTGTGAGCGGATCTCAATGGGACGTGCCTTTAACCACTTCGACTACATGCTGTTCCAAGGCATGGCACATTATTCTGGCAATAAAGTGTATGTATTGACCATTAATGGTATGCGTCAGATTTATTCGCGAGTGGGTGGCTACTACTTTATGGATCGCCGTGCTTGTGAGATTGCATTACGCTTCTATAGCGACTTGCGTGGTTTGATTGAAAACAATCAACATAATGCCATCAGCGATCGAGTGAAGCAGTACGGTCGTGAAAGTGGTGCATTGTGGTTTGGCAATCGTGAAACCATTGCGGCCAATATGGCCGAAGAAGAGGCCTAACCGACGCATTGCTTCAACCGAGGTGTAATGCTGTTTTGCGCCTCATCGGTTTAAACAGTGAAAAGCCAGAGGCCTTGTGCCTCTGGCTTTTTTGTCTATTTATCTTAGGACGGGACAGGTGGCAAGACTAGCTCCCGACTAACATGTCTGGATCAAATTGCGGCCGTTTCGGACAGCTACTCAGTATTTTCCCTCGTCCTTCACTGGTTTCCTCTTCGAGGATCACTTCAAATCCCCAGAGTCGATGGACATGTTTCAGCACTTCCTCATAGGAATTGGCTAATGGGATGCGGTTATGAGGCACATAGCGCAGGGTGAGTGACCGATTACCGCGTAAGTCGACATCATAGACTTGGATATTGGGTTCACGATTACTGAGGTTATATTGAGCAGAGAGTTTTTCTCTCAGCTGGCGGTAACCTTGTTCATTGTGAATACTGGTGACTTCGATGTAACTTTGCTTATCGTCATCATTGACGGCGAAAAGCTTCATATCGCGCATGACCTTGGGCGATAAAAACTGGCTGATAAAGCTCTCGTCTTTAAAGTTCGCCATCGCAAAATGCACCGTATCGAGCCAATCTTTGCCTGCAACCTCTGGGAACCAGTACTTATCTTCTTCGGTTGGGTTTTCACACATTCGGCGAATGTCTTGGAACATGGCAAACCCGAGGGCATAGGGATTGATCCCTGAGTAATACTGGCTGTTGTAAGGCGGCTGTGCGACCACGTTGGTATGGCTGTGTAAAAACTCCATGATAAAGCTATCCGTCACCAAGCCCTCATCGTAGAGATGATTCAAAATGGTGTAGTGCCAGAAGGTTGCCCAGCCTTCATTCATCACCTGAGTTTGCTTTTGTGGATAAAAATACTGGCTAACCTTGCGCACTATGCGCACGACTTCGCGCTGCCAAGGCTCTAGTAATGGCGAGTGTTTTTCAAAGAAATACAGCAGGTTTTCTTGCGGCTCGGCGGGGAAGCGTCGTTTTTCTTGTTCCTGTTCTTTATTACCGCCAGGAATGGTACGCCACAGTTCATTCACTTGGGTTTGCAAATAATCTTCGCGGGCTTTTTGTCGCGCTTTTTCTTCCGCGAGAGAAATTTTCTGTGGACGTTTGTATCTGTCAACCCCGTAATTCATCAGCGCATGGCAAGAGTCGAGCAAGTTTTCGACTTCGGCGAGGCCATACTTCTCTTCGCATTCACTGATGTAATTTTTCGCAAACAGCAGGTAGTCGATAATTGAGCCAGCATCGGTCCAGGTTTGGAATAGGTAGTTGCCCTTAAAAAAAGAATTGTGCCCATAACAGGCATGAGCCATCACCAATGCTTGCATGGTGATGGTGTTTTCTTCCATTAAATAAGCAATACAAGGGTCTGAGTTGATCACTATCTCATAGGCAAGTCCCATGTAACCGTGCTTATAGTGACGTTCTGTCTCGATAAACTTCTTGCCAAATGACCAGTGGTTGTAGTTTATCGGCATGCCAACGCTTGAGTAGGCATCCATCATTTGCTCGGCAGCGATAATTTCAATCTGGTTGGCGTAGGTGTCGAGCCTGTAGTGCTCGGCAACGCGCTTAATTTCCTTGTGATACTGCTCAAGCAGGTCAAAGGTCCAATCCGGCCCATCATGGAGCGGCGTCTTACGTTTGCCTTTAGTGACAGCCATACCTAATCTCCCTGAAAAAACATACCGATGCAGAGATGGCGTCAGGCTTCGACCTGACGCTTAAACAATTCGCGGAACACGGGGAAGATGTCTTCCGCCGAACGAATATTCTGCATCGCAAAGTTGTCATGACTTTCCGCGAGTGCCTCATATTCACGCCATAACGTTTGATGCGCGCGGCGCGTAATCTCGATATAGGCGTAATAGCGGCTGACCGGCAGTAAGCTTTTCTGCAGTAGCTCACGACAACCCGGTGAATCGTCTGCCCAGTTGTCGCCGTCAGACGCTTGGGCGGCATATACGTTCCACTCTGTGGGGTTGTACCTGTCTTTGATGATCTCATCCATCAAGCGCAATGCACTGGAGACAATGGTGCCGCCGGTTTCTTGCGAGTAAAAGAATTCGTGCTCATCGACTTCTTTTGCTTGGGTATGATGGCGAATAAAGACTACCTCTACATTTTTGTAGGTACGGGTTAGGAACAAATACAACAAGATATAAAAGCGTTTTGCGATATCTTTAGTCGCCTGATCCATTGACCCCGATACGTCCATCAGACAGAACATCACCGCTTGGCTACTGGGCTGTGGCCGTTTTTCGTAGTTTTTATAGCGAAGATCGAAGGTATCAATAAAAGGTACCGCGGCGATCTTGCTTTTCAGTGCTGCAATTTCCTCTTCAAGCCGCTTCATTTCCAAAGGCTGTGCTGGCTCAGAGTGACGCAAGCTTTCCAGCGCTTCCTCTAGCTCTGCCAGCTCTCGGCGCTTGCTCGCAGACATCGCGGTGCGACGCGCTAACGAGTTTTGCAACGAGCGCACAATGGCGATATTTGAGGGTACGCCATTGGAGGTATACCCCGCACGGTGGGTCTTATACTCCACCATTTTTTGCATTTGATTTTTCTTCAGATTGGGTAGCTCGAGATCTTCAAACAACAAGTCGAGATACTCATCTTTCGAAATTTGGAAGACAAAATCGTCTTGGCCTTCACCGTCTGGACTCGCTTGTCCGTCACCTGCGCCACCACCGCCTTCGCCACCGGGGGGGCGTGCAATACGATCGCCGGGGCTAAATTGGTCGTTGCCAGGATGGACAGCATCACGCTGTCCTCCTTTGCCTTGGTGAAAGGTCGGTTCACGGATGTCGCGTGATGGAATCGAAATATCCTCGCCACTTTCGACATCAGTGATTGACCGGTTGTTGACGGCGTCGGCGATTGACTCTTTTATCTGCCTTTTGTGGCGGCGTAAAAAGCGCTGTCGATTGACGGTGCTTTTATTTTTGCCATTGAGCCGACGATCAATAAAATGCGCCATAACTCTCTCCCGTCACGTGTGTCCGCCCTGAAAGGGATGTGCTACGACGATTTACGTACGCGCAAATACCATTCAGATAGCAAGCGAACCTGCTTGCGGGTATATCCTTTTTCCATCATACGAGCGACAAAGTCGTCGTGTTTTTTCTGCTCGTCGCTAGACGTTTTGGTGTTGAATGAAATCACCGGTAGCAAGTCTTCGGTATTGGAGAACATTTTCTTCTCGATGACCGTTTTCAGCTTCTCGTAGCTGGTCCAAGCAGGGTTTTTTCCCTCATTATTGGCACGTGCACGTAGGACGAAATTGACGATCTCGTTACGGAAGTCTTTCGGGTTGCTGATCCCGGCAGGCTTCTCAATTTTCTCCAGCTCGCTATTGAGTGCCGAGCGATCGAACAGTTGGCCGGTGTCTGGGTCGCGGAACTCTTGGTCTTGAATCCAAAAGTCTGCATAAGTTACGTAGCGGTCAAAGATATTCTGACCATACTCCGAGTAAGACTCGAGATACGCCGTTTGAATTTCTTTGCCGATAAACTCGATATATTTCGGGATTAGATAGCCTTTTAGGTGCTCGAGGTAACGCTCTGCAATTTCTTGTGGGAATTGCTCACGTTCAATTTGTTGCTCAAGGACGTAAAAGAGGTGGACCGGGTTTGCGGCGACTTCTGCGTGGTCAAAGTTAAACACACGAGACAGGATCTTGAACGCAAAGCGGGTTGAGAGCCCATCCATGCCTTCATCGACCCCGGCGTAATCGCGGTACTCTTGGTACGACTTCGCTTTGGGATCGGTGTCTTTGAGGGTTTCACCGTCGTAGACGCGCATTTTAGAATAAATGGACGAGTTCTCAGGATCTTTCAAGCGAGAAAGCACCGTAAAGCGAGCGAGAATATCTAGCGTACTTGGTGAACAAGGCGCTTGTTTTAGCTCACTGTGCGACAAGAGTTTGTCGTAAATACGGATCTCTTCGGAGACGCGTAAGCAATAAGGCACCTTGACGATGTAAACACGGTCGAGGAATGCTTCATTGTTTTTGTTGTTGCGGAATGACTGCCATTCCGATTCGTTGGAGTGAGCGAGAATGATGCCATCAAACGGCAGGGCAGACAGACCTTCGGTCCCGTTGTAGTTGCCCTCTTGCGTCGCCGTCAACAAGGGGTGCAGCACCTTGATTGGTGCTTTGAACATTTCCACAAACTCCATCAGCCCCTGATTGGCCTTACACAGTGCGCCAGAGTATGAGTACGCATCAGGATCGTCTTGCGAAAAGTGTTCGAGCTGACGGATATCGACCTTGCCCACCAAGGAGGAAATATCCTGATTGTTTTCATCCCCGGGCTCGGTTTTCGCCACGGCGACTTGGTTGAGTACTGAGGGGCGAACCTTCACGACTTTAAATTGACTGATGTCGCCACCAAACTCTTTAAGTCGCTTGGCGGCCCAAGGCGACATAATGCTACGAATATAACGCTGCGGGACACCGTACTCTTTTTCTAGCAGGTGACCATCCTCTTCAGCATCAAAAAGGCAGAAAGGATGATCATTGACCGGACTGCGTTCGCCGTTCGCGGTTAGCACATAAATCGGTACTTGCTGCATCAAGCTTTTCAGTTTTTCTGCAAGCGAGGATTTACCGCCGCCGACAGGGCCGAGTAAATAAAGGATCTGTTTGCGTTCTTCCAGCCCTTGCGCGGCGTGTTTGAGGTAGGAGACGATTTGCTCAATCGACTCTTCCATGCCATAAAAGTCTTCAAAGGTCTTATAGCGTGAAATAACACGGTTGGAGAAAATACGACTGAGCCGTGGGTCGAGGGAGGTGTCAATCTTCTCTGGTTCACCGATGGCCATCAACAGGCGCTCGGCGGCATTGGCATAAGCGCTGCGATCGTCTCGGCACAGATCCAAGAACTCCTGAAGGCTCAATTCTTCGTCTTTTGCATCTTCGTAACGCTGACGATAATGATCGAAAATAGTCATGGTCCTGCCCCCTAAATCGTCTGATAACTCATAAAGAAAAGGTGGTCCTTTGGCTGAATTTCCCTTTTCCTCATAATAATGTTAGACCCCAATCCACGATTTTGCGTGAAAGAATTGATTGTTTTTTCGATATTTTTTCCCCTACCATTGATAGGTAAATCAAATAGCCACGTGTAAGACAGCTTAGATTCAAGTTGTTGTAGTAGGCTGTCACGTTGAGAGGGTAATATCAGTGATGGTGTCCACGATAAGTGTGGTGTATGGACAGCTACTGGCCTAATTCTAAATTGTGCGTTGACCAGCAAATTAAGGAAGAAGAATGACTGAAAAGCTTGTTAAAGCGGCGGTGGCATCATGCCTACTACTCGCCGCGGGAAGTGTTTCCGCAGAAACACGTGTGTCTGCCGGTGTCCTCGCCGCCTTTTCTCCCCAACCTTATAAGGACACTGATACCGACCCGCTGATTGTACCGACCATTAATGTCGATACTGACCATTTCTATTTCCGAGGACTTACCGCAGGCGCGCGTTTGGCGCCAAAAGATGCCACGCATAACCTCGTCCTATCGACGACCTATGATCCACGTCGTTTTGATCCTGCAGATACCGATGACCCACAGCTAAGTTTACTTGATAAACGCGATACCTCAGTGGTTGCGGCCTTAGCCTACCAATACCATTCGCCGATTGGTCGATTTCAAGCGTTAGTCGGTGAGGGGGTGACCCATGATAGAGATGGTTTGTACGGGGAAGTCAGCTGGAAATATGGGATGAACCGCCAGCGATGGGGGATTTCACCCGAGGTGGGGTATTCCTACAACAGTAGTGACCTTAATCAACACCTTTATGGGATCAGCGCCGCGGAGGCATCACGCTCTGGATTATCCGCCTACGAGCCCGGCTCTGCGGGACACTATTTTATCGGTGCTAGTGGTTATGTGATGCTGACAGAGCGCATCCAGCTGCTTGGTGGGGTGCGTTACACCAATTTAGATGACAACATTGCAGATAGCCCAATGGTAGACCAATCAACGGCGACTTCAGGCTACCTTGGAATGAATTATATTTTTTATTGATTCAGGCCCCCCAGCGAGCGGTCAGCCTGTTCGCTTGGCCGCGACCAACATGCAAACAGGCAGCGTAGGCTGCCTTTTTCGTGTTTGCAGATTACCTAGAGCAGTAACTCACCATGTTTTTCGTCATGAATACAGGTGTTCAGCGTGTGGCTTTCTCCCGGTGCTAGCTGAATACTGGGTTGCTCAATGGCGGCTTCAATACAGACAAAATGTAGATAGCCGTCGTCGTCCATATCAGACATTTGTACCGAAGCCGCTTGGCCTGGATTCCAGACGACTGCGCTCGTCTCGCCTTGATTATTGACGACAATACGTCGATATCCTGCCGTATCAGTCAGGGTTAATGACGAGGCTGAGTCGGTATAAATGCGGTCGACGGGCTCTTCAAAAGTCACGGTGCCAGAGGCGGGCTTTCTCTGTCCGTGGCTGAAATTGTCGAGATAGTGGCTTCCCACACCCGCTACGGTTGCTTGTTCACTATCCGCAACGGAAAGGTAACTGTGCAGGGCGCCTCCGAACTCAAATGGCAGCGAGTCAGTGTTTTTTACCGTTAAAGCGACATCGAGCGTTTGGGTGAGCGTGAATGTCATAACGGCTTCAAAATCGTGTGGCCAAAGAGCACGGGTCGTCTCCGAGGGCGTCAGAGATAATTGTATCGTCACACCTTGCGTATTTTCTTCAATGTGTTGGATGTTCCACATAACGCGACGTGCAAAACCATGTGAGGGAGATCCCGTTTGGCCGAACCAAGGAAAGCAAACGGGAATGCCACCCCGTAGAGGCGTTTTTGCGTCATAGACTGCATTGCCACTCATCCAAATCAGTGGTTCCGCATCGCGTGGAGAAAATGACAGTAAGTGAGCCCCAAACTGACTGATGGTGGCATCACAGGCTGGATGTTGAATCCGAAGAACGGGGACGGCTTGGCGATAACATAAATCAACTGACGCCGAGAGCCGGCGCTCGAAGTGCAGAGTATGAGAAGTCATAATCGCGTCCTTTATTGCGCAGAAACGGCATAGAGCCCATAAACAAAAGGCGGCCAACGGCCGCCTTTAATCAATACTAGGCTAATTGCAACTTACTTAGAGATGTGTGCAACTAGGTCAAGTACTTTGTTTGAGTAGCCGATTTCGTTGTCGTACCAAGATACAACTTTAACGAATTTGTCGGTCAGTGCGATACCTGCTTTAGCATCGAATACTGATGTTTGTACTTCACCGATGAAGTCTTGAGAAACAACAGCATCTTCAGTGTAACCAAGAACACCTTTCAGCTCACCTTCAGACGCTTCTTTCATCGCGGCACAGATTTGCTCGTAAGATGCCGCTTTCTCTAGGTTGACAGTCAGGTCAACAACAGAAACGTTGGCAGTTGGTACGCGGAACGCCATACCAGTCAGTTTACCGTTCAGCTCAGGAAGTACTTTACCTACTGCTTTCGCTGCACCAGTTGAAGATGGGATGATGTTCTGAGACGCACCACGGCCACCGCGCCAGTCTTTCGCAGAAGGACCGTCAACAGTTTTCTGAGTTGCAGTAGTTGCGTGAACAGTAGTCATCAGGCCAGACTCGATACCGAACTTGTCGTTCAGTACTTTCGCGATTGGCGCAAGACAGTTAGTAGTACAAGATGCGTTTGAAACGATATCTTGACCCGCATACTCGCTGTGGTTAACACCCATTACGAACATTGGGGTTGCGTCTTTAGATGGACCAGTCAGAACAACTTTCTTCGCACCCGCTTGGATGTGTTGACGTGCTGTTTCGTCAGTCAGGAAGATACCGGTTGCTTCAGCAACAACGTCAACACCAGCCTCATCCCACTTAAGATCTGCTGGGTTGCGCTCTGCCGTTACACGTACTTTCTTACCGTTAACGATCAGGTTGCCGTCTTTCACTTCAACAGTGCCGTTGAAGCGGCCGTGAGTTGAGTCGTACTTCAGCATGTAAGCCATATACTCAACGTCAATCAGGTCGTTGATTGCTACTACTTCAATGTCTTCGCGCTCTACAGAAGCACGGAATACGAAGCGGCCGATACGACCAAAACCGTTAATACCTACTTTGATAGTCATTATGTTGCTCCACAACTTAATTTCTAGTGAGATGAAACTGGTAGTAAAATTACAGAATAGGACCCGTCCATGCAAGGGTAATCGCGCCCAAAATTGTTTAAAGTCAAAAAAAAGTACGGATTTTTTTTACATCACCTAAACATTTTGCGCCCCTGCGACTCTACCTGTCCCTTCTTTGACCAATTGGTACAAAGCGAAAGGATGAGGTATTGGATGACAGCTGGTGTATTGAAAAGCGTAGAAGCAGATGCGCGATCGTGAAAGGCAAGCACATCAATTCCGTTATCTGTCGAAGAGAGCTGGGTTTGAAAATAACTGACAAATAGAGAGAAGCGCCCGCGATCGCAGGCGCCTTGATGCTAGGTCGGTTCTTTGGGATCAACTGCGTTGACTAAAGTGGCTTCGAAATTGCCGTCTCGGATTGCTGCAGAGATATCTTTTGCTATTAATTCCAACTGGTTGCGGCGCTCCTCTGATAGAGGATAGAGCCGTGCTAATCGGTCACTGTCAGCTATGGGTAAGTTATAGTCTTTACCCACTTTGGCCCATAGATACGCATGATCGAAGCGCTCTAATGCATGGTTAGTGGTCGCTAAGGATTTAATCGCTTCAGGGATCACTTCGTCACGTACCTCTTCATCGTTGCCGTCATACAGCTCAAGCACATGCAATAAGATACGAACGGTTTTGTGTCTGTCCCGGGAGACGTAATAGGTGGCGAGTCCAAGTTGAAGCTGGGGCGTTTCAAGATGCTGTGTCCCCTCAAGTTTTAGAAATTGAGGTAAAGCGCTGTTATCGCCTTGTGACCAGCGGTAATAAATCACCGGTGGCTGATATGAGTCTTTCAATTCACGTTCTAAGCGTTCGATAGAATCATAGGCGTGATAGACCGCTTCGGTACGCTTCGTTTTTCGCTCTTTTAGAGTGGTTGGTTCGATTCCCGCAACCAGCTCCATGCAGCGTAAATAGACTTGAGTCTGTTTGAGCTCGGCCAGTTTATTAAGATCACTGGGCTTTTCATCCACCGCTAACCGTTTGAAAATCAAGTCTGAACGCTCAAAACGGCATTGGCCATCACCAATATTTAACCCTTCGCACAATTCAGGATGCGTATCACACACTTGGTTGGTGGTCGGTTCTCCCTCACAACCAGCCAGTAGCAAAAGCATTGCGCCAGCAGAAGCAGCAGTGAGTGATTTAGGTAATCTTAAAGGCATGGTTGTTCGTATCCTCAATCAGTTGCGGTGAGTATACTTCAAATCTAAGTGTAGTTTATGTCCTAAAGCGTGATTTTGCGCACTGAACTCGAGATGCCGAAAGGCAGGTCGGTTAAGGCATAATAGGGACATGTCAAAAAGCGGAGCCATCCATGGATATTGAACAACTGTTAAAAGCGATGACACCAGAGGTTTACGATCGCTTATGTTATGCCGTCGAAACGGGAAAGTGGCCCGATGGAACAGCGCTTAACCAAACTCAGCGTGATCAAGCACTGCAAGCGGTGATGCTTTATCAATCGCGACATAACGAACAGCCACAGCATATGACGGTTGCTAAAGGTGGACAGGTGACGTTCAAGTCGAAAGCAGAGTTAAAGCGTGAGTTTGCGAAACCGGACGAAGCACGCATCGATGTGCAAACCAAGCACTGATGTTTTGACGCGTCGATGGTACGCGCCGCCTGTTAAAGCGGCGCATTTTCGTGTTACTTAGCCAGCAATGAGCAATGCGAGCGGGATGGAAAGCATTAAACTTAATGCCGTACGCAATGCCCAAATCACCACCAATCGGAACACGCTGATTGGAATGCTGGTGGCGAGAATACAGGGAATCGATGCGGAGAAAAACAGTACGCTCGATACGCAAGTAATCGCCGCGCTAAAACGTAATACAAAGTCTGCCTCGCTCAGCAACAGCGCGGGCAGGAACATTTCTGCTAAGCCGGCAGACGCAGCTTGAGCAAGCTGATGGCCGTTATCTAGTCCCCATAGTGCGGTGATGGGATAAAAAATCCAGCCTAACCACTCAAAGACGGGTGTGTACTTGGCAGCTAACAACCCTAACAACCCCACCGACATGATCGCAGGTAAGATTGTCATGGTCATCAACAAGCCGTCTTTCACTGTGGCAATCAGGTTGTGACTGACTCGGCCTGCTTGAGCGGCTTGAGATAAGCCGGTTTGATAAGCCAGCCCCCAGCGCTGTCCCTTGATAGCTTGCGGTTCCGGCGCTAGCACATTGTCACTTAAGCCTTTAATAGGCGGTAGTCGCACCGTAATGGCGGTGACGATAAAGGTGATGATTAACGCACTCCAAAAATACAGATTCCAGTGAGACATTAAATCGAGGGTACGGGCCACAATGATCATAAATGTGGCTGAGACGGTCGAGAAACCGGTTGCGATAATGGTGGCCTCTTTGACCGAATACTGCCCATTCTTGTAGACATTATCCGTAATGAGCAAGCCGAGTGAATAACTGCCAACAAACGAGGCGACCGCATCAATGGCTGAGCGGCCAGGGGTTCGCCAGATGGGACGCATAATCGGCTGGAGCAAAATACCGATAAGCTCAAGTAAACCGTAACTGACCAAAAAGGACAGAAAAATCGCACCGACGGGGACAATCACGCCGACTGAGACCACTAGTTTGTTGAACAGAAAGGGCAGAATATCGGGCTCATGGAGAAAGGCTGGGCCAATTTTGGTGAGCGCCATGAACGCGCTAACGGCACCAATGCATTTTAATAACGTGAATAGCTTCTGTCCGCCGCTTTGCCGCCACTGCCCCGTCCACAGTGGCATAATGGCACCGGCTAAAATAATCATGAGCACATACAGGTTGATCAGGTTGCCAAAGGTGCTTTTTATCCAACTGACAAGGTGATCGAGCGGAATGGTGGTATTGCCATCAATAGAAATAGGGACGAAGAAAAACACAATGCCAATGGCACTCAGGCCGAACAGGCGCCATAACACCTGCGAATGGGAAGTAACTTGTCTGACGTGCTCCATGTCAGCCTCCAGCTATACAAAATCCTAGTTTTGTATATACCAGAATACAGGGTGTAAGGAATGCTGGTCGGCGAAAAGCGTAAAGGGACTCACAGTTTCCACCACCAGTGAGCATTGATCCCAACTAGTCGTTTGGCGCAGAGAGGCTGATTGGACTGGCGAAAAAAGGCGTCAATTGGTGGTTCTCTTCCTGCGCATAATCGTCAAACAGCGGATGCTGGCTGAGTGCTTCAAGATACTGATTTAGCTGGGTGTAGCTGCTGTCGAGCACCAGCCCTGCCATTTGAGCACAGCGAAATAGACTCCATACACTGATGGTTGCCATATTGACCTTATCCGCAGGAATATGGGTAAGGAGTTGTGATAGGTATTGGCAAGCTTCTGGTAGCGTTTTTAACGCATTATTGACGGCTTGGTGGTCTATGTCTTTTTCGAGCATATGACCCCGAACTACACGCTGATAAAACAAGGTATCCACGATTAAAGGGCTGAGATGGTGACGACAATACCACTCAATCCAGCGTATATCGGCACGGTGACGGGCATTGCCAGGATAAAGAAGAGGATCAGGGTACGCATCATCAAGGTACTCGGCCACGATTGTATCGTGATAAATCGTATGCCCGCCATCGAGCAGTGCAACGATTGTTTGCATGGGCGGGTGGCGCAGCACAACTTCATGCGCTTCAAACGGAGAAGCTGGGACCAGTTCGTAATTCAGTTGTTTAAATCGTAAAGCCAGCGCAATTTTTCGCGTTTGTGGTGATAAAGAATCACCGTGCAACACCATCATTGTGGAGACCCTGATCGGCGAAATGTATGAATAAATTAGCAGATAAAAAAGCCGACATCATTGTCGGCTTCACAAACTCATGATTTTTTGACCAAACTTGAGGCAAGCTAGTAATAGCTCAGCTCACCACGTAGATCCTTTTGCACCATGGTGCGTAGGGTTTCAAAAGGCAAGTCTTGGCTGAGCAAGAAATGGAGTTTGGCGAGAGCTGCTTCAGGCGTCATATCATAGCCGCTGAGTACGCCGGCATCAGCAAGGGCACAGCCAGTGGCATATCCCCCCATATTGACACGTCCAGCCAAACATTGGGTTAGGTTCAGCACCAACACTCCGCGTTCTGTTGCTTGTTTGAGTAGCGACAGTAGCTCAGGGTTTTGCGGAGCATTCCCTACCCCAAACGTAAGTAAAATCATGGCATTAACAGGTTGCTTTAATGCGTTGCGTACCACGTCGGGTGAGATTCCCGGGTACATCATAATCACCGCTACTGGCTGGTCGTTGATGGTATGTACTTTAAACGGACCTTGTGCCGGCTGATTAAGATCGGTGGCTTTCACTTCGATATGAATGCCCGCTTCCAACAGTGCGGGTAAATTCGGTGAAGTGAACGCATTAAATCCATCCGCATGCGATTTGGTACTTCGATTACCGCGAAGTAATTGATTATTGAAGAATAAAGTCACTTCATTTACCGGATAGTTCGCTGCAATATGCAGGGCGTTCAATAAGTTCGCCTGTCCGTCAGAGCGAAGCTCGGCAATGGGGATCTGAGATCCGGTGACAATCACAGGTTTTTCCAAGTTCTCTAACATGAACGACAACGCCGAGGCGGTGTACGCCATGGTGTCGGTACCATGTAAGATCACAAAACCATCGTAGTCGTCGTAATTCGCTCCAATATCGTCAGCAATGCGTTGCCAATCCTCTGGCGTCATATCCGATGAATCAATGAGTGGTTCGTACTCATGAATGGTAAAACGAGGCATTTCTGGACGATGGAATTCTGGCATGTTTTCGAGCTGTTGCTGTAGAAACCCAGAAACAGGCACATAGCCATGATCGGATTTCTGCATGCCGATGGTGCCGCCCGTGTAGGCGATATAAATATGTTTACGTTCCATCATGACAAATCTGCATTAAATGAGCGTGAGCACAGTATACATGTAACCGTTACATGGTTGGTACTGCGTAACCACACAGAATCGAGGAAAACTTTGGGATAAAGCTCCGACCAGAACGGCCGGAGCAAAGCGTGTTACTGATATTGGCAGTTTAAGCAGAACAAGTAACGGCCTTGAGGGTCGTTAAATTGTTCGAGCATTGTTACCGACTGTAACTGCGGTGACGCTAGTAACTGGCTTGCAAACGTCGGGATATTCGCTTGCATGGCTTGGCCAAACACCGACGCGGTTTGGCCGAGCATCTCAGTCATAAACTGCTCAAACGGCGTCAGCGGTTTTTGCATCCAATCCAGCTGGTAGTTTTCCAGGCCCGCCAATTCTGCCGCTTGTGTCACCGCATCATCAAAGTCGCCTAATTGATCGACTAATCCGAATTTCAGCGCGTCGCTACCGGTCCATACGCGACCTTGAGCCACCTTATCTGTTTCTTCCAAAGACAGATTACGGTGCGTGCTAACCAAGGAAATAAAGCGGTGATAACCGTGCTCAATGCCAAGTTGCATGATCTGGCTAACATCGTCAGGCAAGGCGCGGGTCACACCAACTCCCGAGAAGGGGGTTGTGCCTACGCCATCTGTGTGGACACCAATATCTTCCAGCGTGTTCTCAAAGGTGGTGAACAGACTAAAGATACCAATAGAGCCGGTGATGGTAGTTGGCTGCGCGACGATGCGATCCGCGCTGGCTGAGATCCAATAGCCGCCGGAAGCCGCGACGCTAGACATAGAAACCACTACTGGCTTGCCGGCTTCGCGCAGTGCATCGACTTCATTGCGGATAATTTCAGAAGCAAACGCACTACCGCCTGGGCTATCTACACGCAACACAACTGCTTTAACACTGTCGTCAAGGCGTGCATCGCGCAGCATCGCCGCCGTGGTATCACCACCGACGGTGCCCGGACGCTGAACGCCATCCATAATAGGACCACTGGCGACAACGACGGCAATATTATTGTCCCCGGGGATGGTAAAGCGGGATTGAATTTTGGGTAGATAGTCGTAGTAGCTGGTGTACTCAAAACTGTCTTCCCCGTCGCTGCCAAATTTATCGGCAAGATAACGACGGATCTCCTGGCGTGTCATCAACTCATCGACAATGCCAATATGCTTGGAAAGTGACGCAAAATCTCCCCCAAACGCCTCTAATGAGGTAATGAGTGTATCGGCAGACGGAGAGAACATCGTCGCTTCAATGCCACGGTTTTTCGCCACATCGCTTACATACGCGTTCCAGAGCTGGTCGAGCCATGCTTGATTTGCTTCACGCGCTTGGGGAGACATGTCGGTGCGTGTATAGGGTTCGACAAAGGACTTATAGGTGCCGACTCGGAAAACGTGAGTCGAGACATCTAATTTATCGAGCAGATCCTTCCAGTACAGGTTGTAACTGCCATACCCTTGGAGCATCACCATGCCATCTGGTGACATCAGAATTTCGTCAGCATAGCTCGCCAAATAGTACTGGCTTTGGCTGTACATTCCACCGATCGCCACGACCTCTTTACCGCTTTGCTTGAACTCGTCGATAGCTTTGGCGATGTAGCGAAGCTTGGTTAGGCTCGTGGATGGCATATCGCCTAGGCTAAGCACCAACCCGTTAATATCTTCATCCGTCGCGGCATGGCGGATGGTATCGACGATATCAAAGAGTACGTTTTCGGTTTCAATCGGTTGTCCGAGCGCGTTGCGTGAGAGGGTATCGATAGGATCGATACGACGGCGCTGTTCAACAATCGGGCCGTTTATATTCAGTAACAACGCCTGTGGGGCGGGTTCAGCTTGAGTGGCTTTCTTCGCGGTTGTGTCACCGGTTGGCAGCGGCGAGTCGGCGGTTATCGCCCAATAAATGCCCACGATAACAGCAATGAAAAGCACATTTAACAAAAGCTGACGCACGAAACCGATAGCAACCCAAAGCCATCGGAACAAAGATGCAATGAAGCGAAACAGTTTTTTCATACTCTAATCCATCGATATATGTCGCTGATATCCTAGCTGATCACTGCAAGGATCGATAGCCCAAGCTTATCCCGTATCCGACAGAGTGGGGAGGAAAGTCCTACTGAGATCAACTATTCGACAATCGATGTTGCTAGTTTGTAAACGAACGTTTGAAAAACAGTAGCCGACAGCGCTATAGTCTGGTCAGACCACAACAATAAGTGAGCAAGCAATGGAACAGCACTCTTACCCCCATATGCTAGCCCCGCTAGACCTCGGGTTTACAACATTGAAAAACCGCGTTCTGATGGGCTCGATGCATACCGGATTGGAAGAAGCCAATGACGGTTTTAAAAAGCTCGCAGCCTTTTATGCAGAGCGCGCGAAAGGCGACGTTGGCTTAATTGTCACTGGTGGCTTTTCGCCGAACTTTCGCGGTCGATTGACTCCATTTAGCGCACAGTTTAGCTCTGGACGTGCCGCTCGTACTCATCGAGCCATCACAGATGCGGTACATGCCAATGGCGGAAAGATTGCACTTCAATTGCTTCATGCTGGGCGTTATGCCTTCCATCCGTTTGCCCAAAGTGCTTCCGCAATCCGCGCTCCGATCAGTAAGTTCACGCCTTTTGCCATGAGCGAGAGAGCGATTTGGCGCACGATCAAAGCCTTCGGCCGCAGCGCCGCGCTCGCGCGAGAAGCGGGTTATGATGGGGTTGAAATCATGGGATCTGAAGGTTATCTCATCAACCAATTTTTCTGCCATCGAGCCAACCGCCGTTATGATCAATGGGGCGGCTCGGTGGAAAATCGCATGCGTTTTGCCGTGGAAGTCATGCGGGCAGTGAGAAAAGCGGCCGGTGACGATTTTATTGTGATCTTCCGATTATCGATGTTGGATTTGGTCGAGCAAGGCAACACCTTTGACGATGTGGTCGCGCTAGCGAAAGGCCTAGAGCAGGCCGGTGTCACCATTATTAATACTGGTATTGGCTGGCATGAAGCGCGCATTCCAACCATCGCAACGCAAGTTCCTCGCGGCGCCTTTAGTTGGGTGACAGAAAAACTCAAAGGTGAGGTGTCGGTGCCTCTGGTTACCTGCAACCGAATTAATACCCCAGAGGTGGCCGAACAGATTCTCGCCAGCGGTCAGGCTGATATGGTTTCGATGGCACGTCCTTTCTTGGCCGATGCTGCCTTTGTTGCCAAAGCTAAGGCTGGGCAATCGGAGGACATCAATACCTGTATTGCCTGTAACCAAGCGTGCTTGGATCATGTGTTTAAAGGCAAGCGAGCCAGTTGCTTGGTGAACCCGAAAGCTTGTTACGAAACAGAGTTGGTGGCGACGCCAGTTCGGCAAGTGAAAACAGTGGCTGTCGTGGGAGGCGGAATGGCTGGGATCAGCTGTGCCACCGAAGCGGCTGAGCGAGGCCATACAGTGACCTTGTTTGAAAAATCTGATCGCTTGGGTGGGCAGTTTAACTTGGCGATGACCATTCCCGGCAAAGAAGAGTTCCAAGAGACCATTCGCTATTACTTGCGTCGTTTGGAGAAAGCCGGTGTCACCGTCCATCTTAATCACAGTGTTGAGGTCGACACCCTCAGGGAATTCGATGAGGTAGTGGTTGCAACCGGGGTTAAGCCTCGCCGCCCCGCGATTGAGGGCATTGATCATCCTAAGGTGATTGACTATCAAACCTTTATTCGTGAGCAACCTGAGTTGGGGAGTCACATTGCGATTATCGGCGCGGGCGGGATCGGCGTGGATGTGGCCACAATGATCACTGAACCTGCGAATCAACAACTGGATGACTGGTTGAAAGAGTGGGGGATCGATAAAACTATTTCCCACGAAGGAGGATTGTATCCTGCCCATGACACTAAGAGTGACAAGCAAGTATGGGTCCTGCAGCGTCGGGAAGGCCGCGTTGGCAAAGGCCCAGGGAAAACCACGGGTTGGATCCATCGTAAAACTTTGCAAAAACGAGGCGTAAACTTAGTGGGCGGTGTGACCTACCATAAAATTGATGATGGGGGATTACACATCAGCATCAAAGATGAGCCTCATGTCATTCCTGCCGACCAGATTATTCTCTGTGCCGGTCAAGAGTCTGTGAATGCGTTGGCCAAGACACTTGAGTCGGCAGGTTTGCCATTCCATTTGATTGGCGGGGCGGAGCATGCGGGAGAGCTAGACGCTAAACGGGCCATTCGTCAGGGCATTGAAACCGCACTCGCGCTATAAACCCGTATAAACTGCGCGACTTTGTCGCGCAGTGGCTGTGTTAGCATAAAGCAATCAGTACGATACGCTGCGGTGATACCGTGGCTGCATATACGGGTTACAAGGAAAAGACCATGAACGCACTTGATTTGCTATTACAGCGCCGCTCTATTCCACGTTTAGCTGAGCCAGCGCCAAGCGGCCAAACGTTAGAGAACATTCTTCAAGCTGGATTGCGCGCCCCTGATCATGGCGCATTAACGCCTTGGCAGTTTGTGGTGTGTGAAGGTGAAGGATTAACGCGGCTATCTCAGATTTTAGTGGAGGCCGCGAAAGCCGATGGCGCGGACGATACTGCGATAGAAAAAGCCAAACAAGCACCGTTTCGCGCACCCATGATCATTGCGGTCATTGCGCGTACACGCTTTCATGAAAAAGTCCCGACGATTGAACAGCATATCTCCGCCGGTTGTGCCACCCAAGCAATGCAAATGGCAGCAGTTGCGCAAGGTTTTCAAGGGTTTTGGCGTACCGGCACCTTTGCCTATCACCCTGTTGTGCGCCAAGCGCTAGAAGTAGATGGTGATGATGCGATTGTCGGCTTTTTGTATCTCGGCACCCCAGATTGTGCACCGGCCAATGCGCCAACGCGTGATACCAGCAAATACGTGAAGTATCTCTAATTCACTTTTAAAGACCTGTGCATATGTACAGGTTTTTTATTGCGCCCGCCATACGCTTTGCATACCATGTGGTTCATTGCACAGAGTTAGAGAGTGATATGGCGCGCCTATTTATCGCCGAGAAGCCCAGCCTCGGCAGAGCCATTGCCGCCGGTTTGTCCAAACCGCAAAAAAACCACAAAGGCTATATCGAAACCGCCAACGGGGATGTGGTGACATGGTGTATCGGCCACTTGCTTGAGCAAGTAGAGCCGGACGCATATGACAGCCAGTACAAGCAATGGAAGTTAGCACATCTGCCCATCATACCTCAGCAATGGAAACTGCGTCCGCGCAAATCAGCGGCCGGTCAATTAGCGATCGTGAAAAAACTGATCAAGCAGTTTGATCATCTCGTGCATGCCGGCGACCCTGATCGCGAAGGGCAACTACTTGTTGATGAAGTCATTGATTATGCGGGAGTGAGTGCAGCGAAAAAGGCTCGGATTCAGCGCTTGTTAGTCAGCGATCTAAACGTGTCGGCCGTGAAAAAAGCGCTCAACAAAATGGGTGACAATCACGCCTTTGTTCCGCTGTCCGTATCAGCGTTGGCGCGCTCTCGTGCTGATTGGCTCTATGGGATGAATTTGTCGCGCGCCTACACGTTACTTGGTCAACAAGCGGGCTACCAAGGCGTGTTGTCTGTAGGGCGTGTCCAAACCCCAGTGCTGGGTTTGGTGGTCCGTCGCGACCAAGAAATCGAAGACTTTGTCCCACACCCTTTCTACCAACTCGATGCTCTGTTGCCGTATCAAGGTGAAATGATCCGAGCTAGATGGCAGCCTAGTGACGCGTGCGCGCAATGGCAAGATCCGCAAGGGCGCGTGATTTCTCGCGCGCTGGCCGAAAATGTTGCCAATCGTATTGCTGGCCAACCAGCAAAGGTGACAGAGGCCGAGCGTCAAACCCGCAAGCAGGCTGCGCCGCTGCCCTATAATTTGTCGGCCTTGCAGATTGATGCATCTAAACGGTTTGGCTTTAGTGCGCAAAAAGCGCTAGATATCTGCCAGCAGCTTTATGAGCGACATAAATTGATTACCTATCCGCGTTCGGACTGTCGATATCTGCCTAAGGGCCACTTTGCGGAGGCAGGTAAAGTCGTGCAGGCGATTAGACAAGGGTGTCAACCGCTTATCGATGCGTGCGATCAGGCAGATACATCTAGAAAGAACAAAGCATGGAACGATGCAAAGGTCGGCGCGCACCATGCCATTATTCCCACCGCCAAAGCGGCGCCTGCTGGGCTCTCCAGTGATGAAGCGAAACTTTACCAGCTCATCGCGCGCCAGTATCTCATGCAATTTTTTCCACCGGCGGAATATGCAGAAGGCAAACTGGTGTTTGATATCGCGGGCGGTTGCTTTATTGCCAAAGGAAAAGTCCTGACCGTGGCTGGTTGGCGTTCGTTGCTGCCGAATACGCAAGTGGCTGAGGCGTCAGCGAGCCCCTTGCCTCACTTACAGCCGGGCGAGCAACTAGTGTGTGAGCGCGGTGAGATAAAAGATTGTATGACGGAGCCGCCGGCCGCCTTTACCGAATCGAGTCTGTTGCAGGCGATGACGGGGATCGGTCGCTATGTGCAAGATAAAAAACTGAAGGGTATTTTACGAGAAACCGATGGTTTAGGGACTGAAGCAACCCGAGCTGGGATCATCGAGTTGTTGCTAAAGCGTGGCTTGTTACTGCGCCAAGGCAAAACCTTACATGCTACACCGAGTGGGAAAGGACTGATTGCCGCGTTGCCGGATAGCGCCACCTATCCAGATATGACCGCGCAATGGGAGCGCCAACTGCAAGACATGGCAGAAAAAAAATGTGCCTATCAACCTTTTATGCATGCATTGACCGAACAATTACAAGGTTTGATTGAGACGATAAAAACCGCACCGCCACCTACGTCATTGAAGAATTTACCGCCGCCACCTAAGCGTCAATTTACCCGTAAACGTCGCACGGGTGATAAAACAACGCGGCGCAAGCGTGCACCCAAACGACAAGCGTCTACAGACTGATGCTATGGGATTAAAACGCATAAGCGGCAATACAGCCCGCCAGCGTCATGACAAACAAAAAGAGTTTGAGCGTCTTTGGATTGGCTGAAATCGCAAACTTGACGGCTACGCGCGCGCCAGTCATGGTGCCGATGGCAAGGAGCAAACCGGGTAGCCAACGCACCAGATCATCGGCAATAAAAACCAGCAGCGATAAGGTGGTGAATGCAAGTGTACAAGCCAGTTTAAGCGCGTTACCGCGCACCAGATCATAATTCAAGGTGCCGCATAAGGCCGCCAGTAACACAAAGCCAACCCCAGCTTGCACAAAGCCACCGTAGAAGCCAGCTAAACATAAACCCAGCCATGCACTCGGTGTGTCTTTCACTTTTTTAATCGGTGTTCCCGGTGGCGGGGTGAGGGTGGTCGGTTTGACTAACATCACCACTGTCATGGTGAGTAGCGTCCCCAGTAAAAGAGGTTTGACCCAGCTGGTGGGCAGCCAAGCGGCGGCAAGTGCGCCAAGTAAGCCACCAATCAGGCTGGGTACCAGCACTGGCCAGATATCTTGCGTATCAAGTTTGTCGTGGCGTTTAAAGCCTGCCATCCCCGAGGCACACTGCAACCACACGCCAACGCGATTGGTCGCATTCGCGACGTCGGCGGGCATCCCCATGACCATTAACGCTGGAAGGGTCAGGTTGGAGCCACCGCCTGCTAAGGTATTTATAATACCGGCAATAAACCCGAGCGCGACCAATATCGCGCCATACTCCATGGTCAGTGTCATCCTTGTCTCCTGATGTCTAAAAAGCCAGCATACCTTACTATGTCAATACGTATTATGCATCGTGCAACGTCTTTGGTGTGTTACTTGATCTGAACCATGTTGTCGGAAACCATTCATCATAAACCGGCCCTAAGTGCTGGTGATTCTACGCGGCGGTTATATAATCGCGTGTTACGCCTGAAGTTGTTCATCATGTTCGCCTAAAAAAGTGGGCGAAATAAGGTTGTATTGCGTCATGCAGCAAGCAGTTCCCTCGGCGCTAGACTCTGTCGCCCGTCGTTCGGCCCGAGTAGGGTTTATATACAATATACTGATTTCTATTATGGTCTTCGTACTTGTTGTCGCGTCAGTGGAGTTCTGGCTATACCAACAAGAGCATGATAAACAGATAGATAAAGTGCGCGCGGCATTATTGGCCTATCGGTCTCGTATAGAGCTTAACGTGACACAGAACATGGATTTAAGCTACGGCCTAGCAACCTATATCAGTTTAAATCCTGAGCTTACCCAAGAGGCATTTGCCGAGTTCGCGGCGCAATTGATGTCTCAATCTACCCATATTCTTAATTTTGGTGCCGCGCGAAATTGGGTGATTAGTCATGTCTATCCGGAGTCGGTGGGTGAAACTCTGCTTGGTACGGATTATCATGATATCCCGGCACAACTGGAAAGCGTGCGTAACGCCCATGCCTCTGATAAACCCGTCATCTCAGGGCCTGTTGAGCTGCTGCAAGGTGGAACAGCCTTAATCGCGCGACAAAGCATTACCAATGCCCGTAAAAACCTGCCGTGGGGCGTGCTTTCCACGGTGCTAGACATTGAGGCGTTGTTTACCGATAGCTTTACTCAAGGGGAGCGTTTACCCGTTCAAGTTGCCTTAGAAGGGCGCCGACGGCTGACTGAGCCTTTCAAACCTATTTATGGTACGCCGCACATACATACCCAAGATCCGGTTATCTTGACGATGAGTTTACCATCAGGTCAATGGCGTTTACTTGGGATCCCTGAAGATGGCTGGCACGGTGTGCGTTGGCACCCGAAAGTCTGGCTAATGGGAGTGATTGTACTCGGCTTTTGGCTAGGAGGACTCTACGGTCGTTATAATGCTGGCCGCAGCTTTGCACAGTCAATTGGTCGGGTTGTAGATGATAGTCATCGTTTCCGCAGTATCTTCAAGCGTCATGATGCCGTGATGCTACTGCTGGATGCCAAAAGTGGCGACATTGTCGATGCCAACGACAGTGCCCAACAGTTTTACGGCTATGACCATGCGACGCTGACATCCATGCGGATCAGCGATATTAATACCCATACCGAGAGTGCGTTGCGTCAAAGCCTTTCCCAAGCGCGTCAGCGTGATAAAAACTACTTTATCTTCTCTCACCGTTTAAAAAGCGGTGAGGTGCGTCAGGTTGAGGTGCACTCTTCACCCATCACCATAGGTCATGTCAAATTACTCTTTTCCGTGATCCATGATGTTTCAGAGCGACTTGAAGTTGAGCGTAAGCTGATGCTCAACGCAAAAATCTTTGAACAATCGAGCGAAGGGGTACTGGTGACGGATGCAGACGCCAAAATTGTGGCAGTCAATGGGGGTTTTAGTGCCATTACTGGCTATCAAGAAGAAGATGTTCTAGGGAATGATCCGTCCATTCTTAACTCGGGACGTCATGATAAAGCCTTTTTCCGCACAATGTGGGAAGAGGTTGCTCAACAAGGCCGATGGAAAGGAGAGATATGGAATCGGCGCAAAGATGGGGTGGTATATCCACAACTGCTTTCTATCAGTGTGGTGAAGAACGACGCCGGTGAGGTGGTGAATTATGTTGGCGTCTTTTCAGATATCTCCAAGCTGAAAGATTCAGAGAAAAAGCTGATTGATCTCGCGCACTATGATGCACTGACCGGCTTGCCAAATCGCTTACTATTGGCATCTCGCACTAGACAAGCACTCAAGATGCCCATGGGGGCTCATGGCAAACTGGCTCTGATGTTCCTCGACCTTGACCAGTTTAAATTTGTTAATGATAGCCACGGACACGCCGTGGGCGATGAGCTGCTAAAGCTGGTGAGTCAACGCTTGTATGGTTTGTTAAGAGAAGGGGACACCTTAGCGCGACTGGGCGGGGATGAGTTCGTGGTGCTGCGTTTAATTCACAGTGACAAAGCCGCATGTGTCAGTTTGTCCGAAGACATTATTCAGGCGATGAACCGCTTGTTTGTGCTCAGCGGGGGGATTGATGCTCAGATTGGTGTCAGTATCGGTATTGCCCAATACCCAGACAATGCTGCTAATACCGAAGAGCTGCTGACCTTTGCCGATTCTGCGATGTACTTCGCCAAAAAATCGGGTCGCAACACCTATGCGTTTTACAATGATGCGCTAACTGTCGAAGCCAACAATAAATTGCGCTTGGCGGTCGAGCTACGGCAATGCGTGCAAAACGAAGAACTTGAGCTTTTCTATCAGCCACAAGTGGATCTTGTGACCGGCAACATTATTGGTGTCGAGGCACTACTGCGTTGGCACCATCCTGAACGGGGCGTGCTCTCGCCATTTCATTTTATTGATGTGGCTGAAGAGCGCTCGATTATTCACGACATCACCCAGTGGGTGGTGGAAACCGGGTGTCGTCAGTTAAAACAGTGGCAAGATGCGGGTCTAATGGTCTCGTTGGCGGTAAATATCTCACCACGCAATCTGGCCGATATTACCTTTACGCAGGTCGTTGCCGAAGCTCTGGAAAAAACGGGCGCCGATCCGCGCTTTCTCGAGTTGGAGATCACCGAAAACACCCTGATTGAAAATCAAGCCAGTGCATTGAAAGTGTTAGAGCAGTTGCGAGAAAAAGGGGTGGGGATTGCGATTGATGATTTCGGGACTGGGTATTCGTCGATGGCCTATTTAAAACGATACCCGATCTCTAAGTTGAAAATCGACCGACACTTTATCAAAGATATCCAAAGTGAAGCACCGGATGAAGAGGAAGTAGCGATCGTGTCTGCGATGATCGCGATGGCCGATAGTCTCGGCATGGGCGTGGTGGCAGAAGGGATTGAAACCACTCACCAACAAGCGATATTGCGTGAGCTAGGCTGTACCTTCGGACAAGGCTTTCTGTATAGCCGACCGGTGCCCGCAGACGAGATAGCCGAGCTATTCGGCATTGATGCTAGTCTCTGAAAACCGATTAACTCCGCCCTCTATGGTTAGCCCTCACACTTTTGGGGCTGAGAGCCAAGAATGATGTTATGACCTTGCTGTTTTTTTACCCTATGAGAAAACGGCAAGGAGCACGATCATGATCCCCTTATTCTCTTGGCGGCGCATTGCACTGGCTGTGGCGGTTGCCTGTTCAGCTTCGGTGTCTGCAGCGCCACATATCACAGTTTCAACCTCAACCACGCAAACGGATGGGCCGCTTACTGACCAGCATCCCACTGTTTTCTCATTGGGTAAAAATATTTACAAGGTCTCGGTCAGTGGGCTTGATGGTGAATGTGAGGCGACCTCACCCACGCGTGTAAAGTTTAACACGCCAATTCCTTTGTCGTGCCAAGCGGAGAGCCACTTTGAGGTCAATATTCGCTTTGCCGGTGACTATGGTTTCTATTTTGAGCCTAGCACCCACACACTGAGTATTAAGCGAGAACCTAAAAAAACCGCGACCGTGTTTAAACGGCCTTTGCCCGATGTGCAATGCCAAGTTTATCGCGGTGGCCCTGTCACCCTTTCTGTTGGTGAGGCATTCGCGGATGGCACACAACTGACAGAAGCGCTCAGTGGTCAGGTTGTTCGTGTTCGTGACCATCAGGTGACGCTGACCCCAGCATCAAATAGCGGTGGATTGATATTGTTAGCGCCGACCGAGCGCGAACCTCAGGCATTTACCTACCGCAATGCCAGTATTTACTTTGTGATGGTTGATCGCTTTCACAATGGCGATCCAAGCAATGATCACAGCTATGGTCGCCATTCCGATAAT
Organism: Salinivibrio sp. PR5; assembly: GCF_001996085.1. Classification (NCBI taxonomy): domain Bacteria; kingdom Pseudomonadati; phylum Pseudomonadota; class Gammaproteobacteria; order Vibrionales; family Vibrionaceae; genus Salinivibrio; species Salinivibrio sp. PR5. The sequence goes on along the minus strand of NZ_MUFK01000002.1, from coordinate 33,715 downwards.
CAACAGAACATTGGTACTTTCCATGGCGGTGATTTGCAGGGAGTGCTCGAGAAGCTCGATTATATTCAATCACTGGGTACTGACGTGATTTGGCTGTCACCTATTGTCGAGCAGGTACACGGCTTTGTTGGGGGTGGCAGTAAAGGCGCGTTTCCTTTTTATGCTTATCACGGCTACTGGGCGCGAGACTTTACCCAAGTAGACCAAAACTTTGGCGATGATGCGGTGCTGAAAAAACTGGTAGAGGCCGCACATCAACGTGGCATGAAGGTCTTTCTTGATGCAGTGCTTAACCATCCTGGTTACGCCACCTTAGCGGACTTACAACAAGATGGTATTAAGGTGGTCAATGCGGATGCATTACCGGCAAAATGGCAAGATTGGCACCCCAAAAAAGGGCAAAGTTGGCATGACTTTCACCAAGCGGTGGATTATCAAAGCGCAAACTGGCAGCACTGGTGGGGCAAAGATTGGGTACGCGCGGGACTACCGGGCTATGATGCACCGGGCTCCAGCGATCAAACCCTGACCTTGGCAGGGCTTCCCGATTTTAAAACCGAATCGACCAAGTCAGTGACGCCGCCTCAGTGGTTGCTCGACAATCCTGGCACACGTGTAAAAGTCCAAGATGGCTATACGGTTAGTGATTATTTACTTGAGTGGCAAACTCAGTGGGTTGAACGCTTTGGGATAGATGGGTTTCGTGTCGATACGGTTAAACATGTCGACGGTGAGATCTGGCGAGCGCTTAAGCAAAAAGCCAGTGCCGCTTTGGCATCTTGGCGACAGAAGCATCAGCAGTCCGGTGCGCCTTTTTGGATGATGGGAGAAGTGTGGGGCCACAGTGCTTATCGTAGTCCTTATTTCGATCAAGGCTTTGATGCGCTAATCAACTTTGACCTGCAAAAACAGATGGACAAAGGCGCGTACTGTCTCAGCCAAATGGAAGAGACGTATAATGCTTACGCCCAAACGATGCAAAACGAAGCGGATTTTATTCCAGTGAGCTATATGTCGTCACATGATACCGAGCTGTTCTTCAGTCGCTTCAAAGATATGGCGATGCAACGCGGCGCGGCCAATGCACTCTTGCTCTCACCTGGGGCTATTCAAGTGTATTACGGCGATGAGGTTGGCCGAGACTTGGGGCCCTATGGGGATGATTTCCATCAAGGCACGCGTTCTGACATGGTGTGGTCACGGACCGCAGAGCAACAGCGTTTGTTAGCCCATTGGCGTAAGGTGGCTCAGTTTAGACAGCAGCATCCCGCCGTAGGCGCAGGGGTACATCGGGCCATTGCCCAAGACAATGCTTATGTCTTTTCCCGACAGCTAGGTGATGACACCATCGTTGCCGCCTTTGTCGGTCGAACCACAAGCCAACCGTAGAAATGAAAAAGCCCGCCACTCGAAGAGTGGCGGGCGAGAAGATTGGTCGGTCTGACTGGATTTGAACCAGCGACCCCTGACACCCCATGACAGTGCGCTACCAGGCTGCGCTACAGACCGACTAAGCGCTATATTACGAATCACCCTCACAGCTGTCAATTACTCAACGGCATTGTTTTCCTGTTTTTCAATCGTTTGGCTATTAATGCGCCACTTCGAGACTGAAATTAACGGTCATGCTCTTCTGGATGGTAGAAACGCTTCAACTCATGCATGACTTGCATCAAAACAGACAGCTGCGGCTTACCTTCCGGTAAGGGGGTATAGTGTTTGTCATACACTTTATAATTACCGAATTTATCCACTACCGTGGTCTTTTGTGGTTGGACGACCACGATATCACGGCTATCCCCAGCAATAACCCATTTACGCGGGCGATTTTTCAACTCGAACAAATTGGTCCCACTGCTATAGTTTTCAGCCGGTGAACTCACCGACAGCATGGACTCCATCAAAGTGGGAGCCACATCTAGGTGACTACTGTAATTCGTAATTTGTTCTGGGGCTTGGTTTGGCCAATGCATGACCAAGGGCACTTGCAACTGATAACGGCTGTAATTGGTGTTGGATCCCCAGGTATTTAAACCGGTTTCGTTAAACTCCATACCATGGTTGGACGTGATCATAACCACAGTGTTTTCGAGCTGGCCCGATTGTTTCAAGTCGTCCAATAAAGCGCCAAGCTGATCATCGATATAGTGCGCGGCGTTGTTGTAACTGTTTTTCAATACCAGCGCCGTTTGGGTATCGACGCCTGCCATCGCGCTATCTAATGACGGTTGGAACGGCTGTGGATAGTCACCGTTTTGCTCGTATTCACTTACGGTGGCGAGCTCCAGATAACCAAACCAAGGCGATGTATCGCTTGCCGCAAGCCATGCTTGCATCTGAGAGACTGCTTCAGCATCGGCTTGCCAAGCGGGAAGATCAGGCTGATCATCGCTTTGTAAGTCGGCGCTAAAGATGCTTTGATAATAAATTGGATTGGTAAAGCCATCGCCACTGAATAGTCCAATCTGGTAGCGACGATTATTCAATGTATTCATGAGCACCGGACGCAGTCCTTCCGTGCGTGCACTTTGTGCATAGCTGCCGGGAAGACCATAGAAGAGCCCAAACAGCCCAGCCATGTCGTCATTGCTGCTGCTGAAGTGATTTTTAAACCACAGGTTGTCATTGGCAAACTGGTAAAGGTGCGGCATGGTCACTGGGTTGAGCATGTCGGCGCGCAGCCCCTCGATCATTACCATCAATAGGTTTTTCTGATATTTACTCGCATCCGGTGCAAACGCGAGAGGCTCTAGGGGATAGCGAATAACCTCGCTATTTTCCTGACCCCGCTGTTCGCGGAGACGTTGGTATTCTTGTCTATCCAGCAAGCCATATTTTTCCATAAAAGTCTTCGCCGTCATCGGGTAGGAGACAGGGAAGGTCGAGCGTTGCGCAGTCACGGGACTATATATAAATGCGTCAGCCCAAATATGGATCAGATGGCTAGAAATAAAGCAGATTGCAAACACGGTCGCGACCGGGATCCCGATGCGCTTGCGCGTCAGTTTACGAAGTTTACGCCACACCCATTCTGACATGATTAATTGGAGAATAAAGATAGCTGGCACGGCAACAAAGAGGTATTGCCAGTGTGCATTCATGTCAGTTTTTTCGCCGCTTAACAACAGCTCCCACACCAAGGGGTTAAGATGGAGGTGGAGGGTTTCGTAGGCATAAATATCGAGCAGCAACACCATCATACCCGTGGTCGCCACCAGTACGGCAAACAAGCGCATTAAGCGCTGTGAGGGAATGATAAAACTCGCCGGGAAGATGATCAGTATGTACAACGCAAACACAAGAAAGCCAAAATGGCCGACCCAGTTAAAAATCAGGTACGTTTGTCCTAACAGTGTTTCGGGCCATCCTGACTGGCTGATATAGCGTGTGCCAAGCAACATAGCGGCAATGATGTTAAAAAAGCTAAACCAATGCCCCCAGCTAATCAGCTGAGATACTTTGTCACGATACGATGTTCCGCTATCAACCATACGTCTTTATTCTTCTCTTTTAAGATGCTGCTGCACGGTGCGTTATTGTTTGTCGATAGAAGACAACAACGCTTGGGCGAATTTCTCGGCAAAAGCCTGACGTTGCGCGGCAGGAATATTCTGATTCAGGATATTGGTGGCGACGTTACCGACCACCATGAGCGACAAATCTGTTGACGCATCGTGTTGTTCTAACACGTTGACAACATCACTGATGATGCGTTCCACTTGTTTGTCGTCATACTTTGAAGTTACAGGCATAAATTCGTCTTGTCGTAATAAAACCAAAGCTGCGTATAATAACCCACACTTTAGTCTTACTGAAAATCTTTTCAATCATGAGCCTCACGCTTTCTAACGTAATATTGCATCAAATCGTTAAGCAAGATGATGATTCGCTTAACGTTCATCTTCGTGACGGACCGTTACCGCTCAACGATCAAACTGACAATCTGATGGCCGATGTACATCGGGTATATCACGCAAAAGCAGGCAAAGGGTTTGCTTTATTTGACACTGACAGTGAATTTCAGCAGTGGTTAAAGGAATATCGTGACCAAGCCCTCGACTTTCGCACTTTTTCTGAAAAAGCTGTCGAACGTCTGCGTAATGAACTTGCTAAGTATCCTTTTGCCGACAGCGGTACATTAATCATGGCGCATTATCGTGCGCTTGCGACCGATTATCTGTTTATTGGGGTGGTCGAATCTAAGCACAGTTTGCGGGTGACGGATGAGCTTGACGTCAATGCGACTGAGTATCTTGACGTGAGTAAGATGGATATTGCGGCGCGGATCGATCTCTCCACGTGGGAAACGGAAGCCGACTCCAATCGATATTTGTCCTTCATCAAAGGCCGTGTCGGGCGCAAAATTGCTGACTTTTTCCTCGACTTCTTACAAGCGCAAGTGGGCATGGACAGTAAACAGCAAAACCAAGTGTTGATGCAGGCCGTGGAAGATTACTGCGATGATGCGCGTTTGGAAAAAGAAGAAAAGAACGCGTATCGCAAGCAGGTCTTTGATTATTGTAATGATCAACTTAAATCAGGCGATGAAGTGGTAGTGAAAGAGCTTGCTCAAGAACTACCGCCGACGCCTGACGGTGTTGACTTCTACCAGTATGCCAATCAACAAGGTTATGAGCTTGAAGAGCAATTTCCTGCCGATCGGACTACGATGCGAAAACTTACCAAATTTGTAGGGGCTGGTGGCGGCTTATCGGTAAACTTCGATGCCATGCTGTTAGGTGAACGCGTCTTCTATGACCCAGACACCGATACCCTGACTATCAAAGGCACACCCCCTAATCTGCGTGATCAACTGCAGCGACGATTAACCAGTCGCGACGACTAATCATCAAGACCAAAGTGATCGATGAGGCGAATCAGTAATGGGTGAATTTTCACCCATTTCTTTTTGGTCCGATCCCGTTTTCGTCGATCCACGCTGAATTGTTCCTGCTTCCTTGTTCACAGATTGACCTTGAGTGCCTAAAACGTAAACGAAACGTTATTTAAACGTCACTCAAATGTCATGAGTGACCTCACTGGCACAAGGAAAGAGGTTGAACAATGAAAAAGCTGACATTGTCTGCAATTGCACTATCGATCACGTTAGCGAGTGCAGCTCACGCTGCCCCTGAAGTGATTAAGTTCTCCCACGTGGTGGCAGAAAACACGCCCAAAGGACAAATGGCGCTGCATTTCCGAGATCTTGTCGCTGAGCGTATTGGTGACAAATACGAAGTGGAAGTGTATCCAAACTCGCAATTGTTTGGTGACGGCAAGGAGATGGAAGCACTCCTACTTGGTGATGTCCAGTTTATTGCCCCTTCTTTATCTAAATTCTCCAAGTACACCAAAAAACTCCAAGTCTTCGATTTGCCATTTTTGTTTGAGGACATGGAAGCGGTTGACCGTTTTCAGCAATCAGATGCGGGGCAATCGTTGCTGCAGTCGGTCAAAGGTAAAGGCATGATCGGGCTGGGCTATTTGCATAACGGCCTCAAGCAATTGTCTGCCAGTGAGCCACTGCGGGTACCGAGTGATGCGTCTGGTAAGAAATTCCGCATCATGAGTTCGGATGTGTTGGCGGCACAATTTGATGCGGTAGACGCAGTGCCGCTTAAAAAGCCCTTCTCAGAAGTCTTTACCCTTCTACAAACCCGAGCCATTGATGGCCAAGAGAATACCTGGTCAAACATTTATTCGAAGAAGTTCTTTGAAGTTCAGCCTTATATCACAGCATCAAACCATGGTGTGCTTGATTACATGGTTACTACCTCGGCGGAATTTTGGATGCAACTCCCAGATGCTGATCGTGAAGTGCTGAAAAAAGCGTTGGATGAGTCAGTGGCTTATGGCAATCAAATTGCGCAACAAAAAGCAGATGATGACCGCCAGAAGATCATTGACTCAGGACGCAGCCAAATTCTCACTTTGACCGATAAAGAGCGCGGTGAGTGGGTCGAAGCCATGCAGCCAGTGTGGCAGCAATTTGAGGATGAGATTGGCGCTGACTTGATTCAAGCGGCGGTACAAGCCAATCAATAATATCTAGCCGGGGATGCCCCGGCTTTTGTTTTATCTCCGGTCTGACCGGGTTCATCCGTAGGGAGTGTAGGATGATCAAGTTCTTGCATCGATTCGAAGAAACCGTCATTGGATTGCTACTGGTCGCGACGACCTTGTTGGTCTTTGTTGAGGTGGTGCTGCGTTTCTTCTTTAACGAAGGCTTACTTTGGGCACAAGAAGCCACCTTGTATTTATCGGCCTGGATGGTGCTGATTGGCGCGTCATGGGGGATCCGAGAAGGCGCGCATATTGGGGTAGATGCCTTGGTGAAAACATTTTCACCGTCACTGCAAAAGACAGTGACCTTAATCGCACTGGCGCTCGCCATGGTGTACTGCGTGCTGTTTTTCTATGGCAGTTGGGTCTACCTGAGCAAGATGAAGCTGATTGCGATTGAAATGGAAGATATTCCGATAGAAAAGTGGAAAGCCATGCTGTGCTTGCTGATCGGGTTCGCTTTGCTTGGACTGCGCATGATCACTGTGGCTATAGAAGTCATTCAAGGTAAGCGTCTTGGTTTTGGCTTTGCTGATGAAGCGAAGGAGAGCATGCATCTTGCTGAAGAGGGTGTTGAGGGTATGTCAACAAGCCGTTCAGCGGAAGGCAAGGAGGAATCAAAATGACCATTGCGGTTTTGTTTGGGTTATTGTTTTTGTGCATGTTCATGGGCATGCCCATTGCCATTGCGCTGGGGTTATCGAGCGTCAGTACCATTTTACTGTTCTCCAATGATTCCCTTGCCTCTATTGCTCTGAAACTTTTTGAAGCGACGACACACCATTACACGCTGTTGGCGATTCCTTTTTTTATCCTATCTTCTGCCTTTCTCTCAACTGGAGGAGTGGCGCGTCGGTTAATTAATTTTGCGGTTGATTGCGTTGGCCATGTACGTGGTGGATTGGCGATGGCATCTGTCATGGCGTGCATGCTGTTTGCGGCAGTCTCAGGTTCATCGCCTGCAACGGTTGCAGCCATTGGCTCGATTGTGATTGTGGGGATGGTAAGAGCAGGCTATCCAAAAGCGTTTGCCGCTGGGGTGATCGCCAATGCGGGCACCTTGGGGATATTGATCCCTCCGTCAATTGTGATGCTGGTATATGCGGCGGCAACGGAAGTATCTGCCTCGAAGATGTTTATGGCAGGCTTTATTCCGGGCTTAATGATGGGCGGGATCCTGATGGTCGCGATTTACATTGTCGCACGCATTAAAGGCTTACCCTCGCAGCCTTTCCCAGGCGTTAGCGCAGTGCTTGGCTCAGGGGCGCGAGCGATGGGCGGACTCATGCTTATCATCATTGTATTGGGCTCTATCTATGGTGGTATAGCCAGCCCGACTGAAGCAGCTTCAGTTGCGGCTGTGTACGCATGGTTGGTGAGTGTGTGGGGATACCGTGATATCGGACCGCTGAAAGACACCCCGTGGCGTTTTGAGGGCGAGTCATCAATACGTGCTTGGGGGCGTAATATCGTCCAGCTGCCTTGGGTGATGATACGCTCGGTAACCGATAAAGAAGTGGCTCATGTGGTAAAAGATGCCGCCAAGGTTAGCATTATGCTGCTCTTTATTATCGCCAATGCGATGTTGTTTGCCCATGTGCTGACCACTGAGCGCATTCCACATACCATTGCCGAAAGCATTGTGGCATGGGGGCTGCCTGCGTGGGGCTTTTTAATCGTGGTCAATATCCTCCTATTGATTGCGGGAAACTTTATGGAGCCGTCGGCGATTTTGTTGATTATGGCGCCGATTTTATTCCCCATCGCCATGCAGTTGGGTATCGACCCCATTCATTTGGGGATCATTATGGTGGTCAATATGGAAATCGGGATGCTGACCCCACCGGTTGGGTTGAACCTATTTGTGACGGCGGGGATTACTGGTGAGTCCATCGGTTGGGCAATCAAGGCGGCGCTGCCTTGGCTAAGCTTGCTACTGGTGTTCTTAATGCTGATTACCTACATTCCGCAAATTTCGCTCTTTTTACCTGAGTACCTCGATTCATTGCGCTAGCGAGAGTTGAGTACTAGTGATGCAAACAAAGAAGGCGCCGAGTCGGCGCCTTCTTTATCTTCAGATTGCTCGCGGCGAGCGTGCCGCGTGACAAAAAAGATTATGCTTTCTCTGCAGCAGGCGTCATGGTTTCCGCCGCAGTTTGTTTGTCATCTACTTTGTCAACAAACCATCCCATGTAGCTGGTTACGATGGTGACAGCGATACACACAAAGCTTAACCACATAAACGGGGCGTAAGACAGGGTTGCAACACCCAGAATGCTGGCCATGTAGATACCATTGTCACTCCACGGCACCATGCCTGATGTCAGCGTGCCACCGAACTCAGCATTTCGTGATAGGTTTTTGCGTTGATAACCTAAGCGGTCGTAGTTTTTGGCACAGATTTTTGGTGTCAGGATCAGTGATACATACATCGCTGAACCAAAAATGTTCCCCATAAACGCCGTACCAATAGTTGAGGTGGCGAGGCTACCTGCGCTGTTAACGCGACGCTCAAACAGATTTGCGATGGTATGTAAGACGCCGACTTTTTCCAGCAATCCGCCGAAGCCAAGACCAAACACGATCACCGCAACCGAGCCCAGCATCGATTCCATGCCGCCACGGTTTAAGATGGCATCAATAAAGTCGACGCCCGAGGAGATATGAAAAGGCGCCCATGCGGTGTTGATTGCCTGCACGGGAGTCATGTCTTGCAGCATCACCGCCCATACAATACCGAGTAACGAGCCAAAGCTAATTACAGGGAACGAGGGTAGACGCATCGCAAGCAATACCAACACCGCCAAAACAGGAATGAAAGAGAGCGGCGTGATCACAAATTGCTCTTCCATGGCCAACATCACGGTCTCAACTTGGCCCATGTCCACGTTGCCCGCGTAGTGCCATCCTACAGCGGTAAAGAGAATACCGGTGATGATGTAGCTGATAAGCGCAATTGGCAGCATGCCTTTAATGTGCTCAACGATCTCAACGCCTGACATTGATGAGGCCAAAATCACCGAATCCGAGAGCGGCGACATTTTGTCACCAAAGTAACAACCAGAAAGCACGGCGCCTGCGGTCATGGGGGCAGGAATACCCAACCCTTGTCCAATGCCCATCATGGCGATGCCGGCTGTACCTGCCGAGCCCCAAGAGGTTCCGGTAGCCAATGCGGTGAGGGAACAAATCAACATGGTCGCAAGAAGGAAAATAGAAGGGTGAATTGCTTTCAGACCATAGAAGATAATGGTTGGAACGATACCACCTGCAATCCATGTACCGACTAAGGCACCGACCGAAAGCAGAATAAGCACAGCGCCTAAACCATTTGAGATCCCTTTCGTGGCAGCAGCCTCAAGGTCTTTATATTGATGACCGAGTTTTAGGCCTAATACCATGATCACGAACCAGCCGATAAACAGGGCCAATTGGATCGGGAGATCGAGTTTTGCCGTAAATGAAAACGCTAGCGCGAGAAATATACCGAGCGAGAGAATCACTTGAAAGACTGATGGCAGTCTTGCTTGTTGTGTTGTCATAACCTTAACCTTCTTCACGTCGCACTCCTTGCAAAGCCGTGGGGCGAACGTATCGACATCATTATTGGAAGGTGGACCTAATGTGATAACGCGACTACTCCCTGCGCAATTTACCCCCTTTAACCAGGGCTAAACTCACATCACTCTCCGTGTGTCAGTATCCTATTCCGTTTGTGAGGCGACATACTCTAGCTAACACCACAAAGAGATGGGAAACATTTTTGCCAGTAATGTGAGTCTTCCGCGAATTAGGTTGCGATTACCGTGTTCAGGTTAACCCCAGGGAAAGAGTTGGTTTTAATTTAATTAAAATATGGTTTTTATTTTGTTGTTAGTTGTGTGTTTTTTCGTCGCACGTACGTTAAATGTCTTCATACACATCTGTCTGGATTCCTTTGGTTTGATGAGGAATTGAACAGTTAATGACCTTGACCTGACTATCGTAAATCGACGTGTTAGTATCAAAAGCGTTTTTTCACTGACCGAACCGTGCTTATCTGGTTAAGCGTTTGGTTCAGTCACACAACATGGAGTGTGAAATTATGATGCGAGTAGGTTTAATTGGCTGGCGTGGCATGGTGGGATCTGTGCTGATGCAGCGTATGGTAGAAGAAAAAGACTTTGACCATATTGAGCCTGTCTTCTTCAGCACCTCACAAGTTGGCATCGCGGCCCCGAATTTCGGCAAAGATGCGGGCATGCTTAAAGATGCTTACGACATTGAGGCCCTTAAAACCCTAGATGCTATTATCACCTGCCAAGGCGGGGATTACACCAACTCGGTTTATCCTAAGTTGCGTCACGCTGGCTGGAAAGGTTACTGGATTGATGCAGCCTCATCATTGCGAATGGCAGATGATAGTATCATCACCTTGGATCCGATTAACTTTAAACAGATTCAAGCAGGGATCCACGGCGGTACACGCACGTTTGTGGGCGGTAACTGCACCGTTAGCTTAATGCTAATGGGCCTAGGCGGTCTTTACCAATCAGGTTTGGTCGAGTGGATGACGGCGCAAACCTATCAAGCCGCGTCTGGCTCTGGCGCCAAGCATATGCGCGAGCTGATTAGTCAAATGGGCGTGATTAACGATGCGGTCAACACCGATCTGGCCAGTCCCGCGACCTCGATTCTCGACATCGACCGTAAAGTCGCCCAGACCCTTCGCTCCGATGATTTCCCTGCCGATAACTTTGGCGTGCCACTAGCGGGCTCACTGATCCCTTGGATTGATGTGAAACGTGATAATGGTCAGAGCAAAGAAGAGTGGAAAGCGACTGTTGAAACCAACAAAATCTTAGGTCTACAAGACAATCCAATCCCTATCGATGGCACTTGCGTACGTATTGGTGCAATGCGTTGTCACAGCCAAGCTTTAACGGTGAAGCTGAAAAAAGCAGTACCAATGGATGAAATCGAAGAGATGATTGGTTCGCACAATGATTGGGTGAAAGTGGTACCCAATGAACGTGAAGTGACTATGACTGACCTTAGCCCAGCGAAGGTGACTGGCACGTTAACGATCCCGGTAGGCCGCCTACGTAAACTGGCAATGGGTGATGATTTTCTTAATGCCTTTACGGTGGGTGACCAACTGCTTTGGGGGGCGGCTGAGCCACTGCGTCGCTCGCTGCGCATTATCTTAGCAGAAACCGTGCAAGATTAATGATGGCTATTTCGTCAAACCAAGCCGCCAATTTGGGCGGCTTTTTATTGCCCACCATTTAAGGAGCGTCGCCTGCGAGCTGTCGCCAGTGTGTCATTCTGAAAATGAACCATAAAAAAGGAGGCGATAATCGCCTCCTTCTGACTGGGTATGTGACGTTACGTCATTAAGCGGCGAAGTTTTTCGCGACAAATTCCCAGTTAATCAGTTTCCAGAACGCAGCCATGTAATCTGGACGTACGTTACGGTAATCGATGTAGTAAGCGTGTTCCCAAACATCAACAGTCATCAGTGGCGTTTCACCGTCGTGAGTCACTGGTGTTTCGGCATTCGAGGTGTTCACGATTGCCACAGAACCGTCCGCTTTTTTGACCAGCCAAGTCCAGCCAGAACCAAAGTTGTTCACCGCTGAGGTAGTGAACTGAGTTTTGAACTCTTCGAAAGAGCCAAACGCTTTGTTGATTGCGTCTGCTAGCTCACCAGTTGGCTCGCCACCGCCGTTCGGGCTTAGGCAATGCCAATAGAAGGTGTGGTTCCACACTTGAGCTGCGTTGTTGAAGACACCGCCTGAAGAGGTTTTGATGATGTCTTCAAGTGATTTACCTTCGAATTCAGTCCCTTCGATCAGACCATTGAGCTTAACCACGTAAGTATTGTGGTGTTTGCCATAGTGATACTCGAGGGTTTCTTTTGAAATGTGTGGCTCTAGCGCGTCTTTCGCGTAAGGCAGTTCAGGTAGTTGGAATGACATTGCTTATATCTCCGTTTTTATATGGGGAGTGCTTCCTGTAGTCCGACACCGACATTCTCTAAAGAGGGAATGTTCTCAGCTGATACCGCTGTAAAACATGACCCCATGGCGGTGTGGCTACTCTTTTTCGTTTTGCTCCGCCTAGTTTAGCAAGTTTTTACTTTATTAAAAGGATAGCGGCAAAATTTTTGTTGCTAATCCCACAATGGATTTAGGCATTTTTTTCCAATCGGTTAGCAAGTAGAATCAAGGGTAAGACTCAAAGACAGTGTTCGAGGAAGCAATGGAAACGATTGATAAGATTAAGCAGCAAATCGAAGAAAATGCGATTCTGCTGTATATGAAAGGCTCTCCTAAGCTGCCAAGTTGTGGTTTTTCATCACAAGCATCGCAAGCGCTGATGGCATGTGGCGAAAAGTTTGCTTATGTAGACGTACTCCAAAACCCAGATATCCGCGCTGAACTCCCCGTTTATGCCCAGTGGCCAACCTTTCCACAGCTTTGGGTTGAGGGTGAATTAGTCGGCGGTTGTGACATTATTTTGGAAATGTTCCAAAAGGGTGAGTTACAGCCACTCGTCAAAGAAGCGGCAGAGCGTCGTGACGCGAGCGAAAATGAGTGATTGAGAAGACACTCATTCGCTGAAGCATGCAAAAAGCCACGTTGAGAAACGTGGCTTTTTTATCGCTGACAGAGGCCTTTGCGATTACAGCACCATCGCCGCTAACCAGCCAAAGGCTATCAGAGGTAGGTTATAGTGGATAAAGGTAGGAACCACTGTATCCCAAATATGCTCGTGCTGTCCGTCGGCATTGAGCCCTGATGTTGGACCTAAAGTCGAGTCGGATGCCGGGGAGCCCGCATCACCAAGCGCGGCAGCCGTGCCGACCAATGCGATAGTCGCCATTGGTGAGAAACCAAACGCCAAAGACAATGGCACATAGATGGTTGCGATAATCGGAATGGTCGAGAACGATGAGCCAATGCCCATGGTCACCAACAAGCCAACGACCAACATCAGAAACGCGGCTAGCGGCTTGTTGTCGCCAATTGAGCCAGATAAGGAGCTGACGAGCGATTCAACGCCGCCGGTGGCCTTCATCACCGCCGCAAATCCCGCCGCCGTGATCATGATAAAGCCGATCATGGCCATCATGTGGACCCCTTTGGTGAACACATCTTGGGTGTCTTTCCAGCGGATCACGCCGCCAAAGGTAAATACCATAAAGCCTGCTAATGAGCCCACAATCATTGAGCCTGCCATCAACTGAACGCTTAGGGCGGCGATAATTGCGACGCCAGCGACCCAAAGATTACGAGACTCAACCTGATTGTTTTCAGGTTCGGCATCGAGAATTGCGCCTTCCTGATACTGCCGTGGCTTGCGATAGCTAATAAAAGTAGCGATCAGTAAGCCCACGACCATGCCAGCGGCGGGAAGCAACATTGCGGTTGGTACTTGAGCGGCAACCACATCGAGGCCATTTTCATTCAGGTTTTTGAGCAAAATGTTGTTCAAAAAGATGCCACCAAAGCCAACGGGTAACACCATATACGGCATAATCAAACCGAAGGTCAGCACACAAGCTACCAAACGGCGATCTAGCTTTAAGCGTTGGAACACATGCAGTAACGGTGGGATCACAATAGGAATAAATGCAATGTGTACGGGGATCGCGTTCTGAGACGAAATGGCGAGTAAGCCGAGTAAAATTAAGACAAGATACTTGAATGTGGTTGTCGCAGCGTCGGTTGGGCGTGCATTGAGTTTACGGATGACCGCATGGGCGAGCACATCTGTGATCCCTGAGCGGCTAATCGCCACGGCAAATGTGCCAAGCATGGCATAACTCAGAGCAATAGTGGCGCCGCCACCTAGTCCTCCTTCAAAGGCGCTGATGGTGTCTGATAAGCTCAAGCCGCCAACCAATCCACCTAAGACGGCGCTAAATGTCAACGCAACCACGACATTGACGCGCATTAGCGCCAGTGCCAGCATGACACAGACCGAAATAACTACCGGGTTCATGAAAACTATCCTGTTATGGGCATTGTGACTGCAGCTAAGCTGCGGGGTCTATCTATGGTTTTGTAATTAAGCCACCCAGTTTGCGCAAAAATTTGTCTGTGTCGAGGGGGAATCGACTTTTTTTGTTATTTTATTTCATCAAAAAAAGTGAAGGTCGCTAAAGCGCTAAAAAATTGGCTTGCCAGTTTGTTTGGTTGTCTACCTATTCGGCAGGTTGATTGATGCAGCAGAAAAGGTTTTTATTACTTCGACACGAACAAAAAAACGGCCAACATAAAGCTGGCCGTTTGATACGAGTATTTACTGATTGAGGTTAGAACAAGTAGTTCAACTGTAACCCGTAGATATACGCGTCACCACCGGCTGAGAAGTCAGTCGCGGATGTTGCGGAGGTTGAGCTCAATCTTTCATTACCATTCACTTTATCGCCGTCTAGGTAAGCAAAGCCAGCATCAATAGAGAGGTTGTCATTTGCGGTATAGGTTGCACCTAGACTCCACCAGTGACGATCAGAATCTGGGATGCTCAACGTACGTGTTTCTGCAGGAACTGGACTCTCGTCGTAAGCATAGCCCGCGCGGAAGGCCCAATTTTTATCCATGGTATAAGTTCCGCCCAGCGCATAGCGCCAGCTATTATCCCAGTTCTCCTCTTTTTGGAAACAGACGCCATTAGTCACCGTACACCCGGAGCCGGTTGCTTTCAGCTCCTTAAAGCTATCCCAACCTATATACATTGCACTGTAATGCACGGCAAATTGTTGGTTAAGCTGGTGGAAACCGGAAAACTCAATGATTTCTGGTAAGTTGAGGTCGAGTTCGCCAGACACTTTTTTATTCGGGGTACCGGTTTGTAGACCTGTGCCGTCGGTATAATCGCCGTCTAGGGTGATATCAGACTGTGCACGATACGAAAGCCCAAACCGATTATCCTCATCTATTTCCCAAAGTACCCCTAGATTCCAGCCAAACCCCCAGCCGTCGCCAGCAAGCTTAGCAACTTGATCTGTTGGGCTTCCGCCAACAGTACCAGCTAGTGCACCTTTCTGACGTTTAAGTTCAGCATCCGCATAAATCGCGCTGATACCGGCACCAATACTCCATTGCTCGTTGATTTTATAAGCAATATTAGGGTTAAAGTTCATCGTAACCAGCTCGGTTGAGCCAGCAATGGATCCGGCGTAAAAATCTTTAGGGTAATCAGTTGACAAACCGAAGTTTGAAAAGGCTGAAAAACCAACGACTAACTTATCATTAATAGGATGAATGATATGTAGGTTTGGCACGTATTCAGTCGGCGCAATATCCTTAGCTTCTGTATCTAAACCTCCTGAAACCGCAGGACTTACATCCGCATGCACGTCTGGGTCAATGATACTTAAACCACCCGAAAACGCGGTGGTATTGAAGCGGGTTAGGGCGGCAGCATTTCGTGCGCCGACTGCCGCATTATCCGCAATCGCGGCTTCACCGGCAAAGGCTCGCCCCAAACCGGATACCGAGGTTTCTGAAACTTGGAAGCCGGCACTGTGAGCTTGCACGGCTAGCAAAGATAAACTGGTTGCCACTAGCGATTTTTTAAATAGTGATGACATAGCGCGCCTCACTCCTTGATTAATTTAGCTTCTTGTCCTTTGGGGCCGCCCCCTTCCGCGCCCATGTTCTCTGAGCTACAAAAGTGGTCGGATGTTATTCACGACTAATAGTGGCACCGATTTGCTATTTGTTAAAGGGAGGTTTCAAAAGGGAAAGCTAAGTGATATGCGAGAATTGTTAGCATGCGTTTGTATTAGGCGTTTTAAGTAAAAACTCTACTCAGTGATTTAGTGAAATCTTTATTGATTTTACGCCTTTTTTCTAGCTGTGCTTTGTTGCGCATGCTTTGTGTGCCTGTTTAAGTTCTCTCTGTGGAAGTGTTTAGGTAAGGTGATAATTAGATCGCAAAAATGTGACGCCAAACATATTGTTAACAAACTGAGTAGGGCGTATTTAAGGCTTAAGAGCGCAGAGTCGAGGGAAGGTGTCTGAGTGAAAAAAGCGACCCGATTGGGTCGCGTCATGCATGGATTAATAATCTTATGTCTCCGATGTGGTCGATGCATCGCTGTTTTCGGGCGTGATGGCAAGTGGCCAGCCGCCTAGGCGTTTCCAGCGATTAACTATCTCACAGAAGAGCTCTGCGGTGCGCTCAGTATCATAAAGGGCGCTATGTGCTTCTTTATTGTCGAATGCAATCTCAGCGGCTTGGCAGGCTTTTGCTAATACCGTTTGCCCGAGCGCAAGCCCACTGAGTGCCGCTGTATCAAATGTCGCGAAAGGATGGAAAGGGTTGCGCTTTAATTGCGCGCGTTCAGCGGCGGCCATGACGAAGCTATGATCAAAGTTTGCATTGTGGGCGACCATGATCGCGCGCTGGCACTCTGCCGCCTTTTGCTCTTTGCGGATCAGCTTAAAAATTTCGCGCAGTGCTTCCCCTTCATCAACCGCTCCACGCAGTGGGCTAAATGGGTCTCGAATGCCGGTAAATTCGAGCGCCGCAGGCTCAAGGTTTGCGCCTTCAAATGGCGTGATATGAAAGTGAATGGTTTTATCTGGGGTCAGCCAGCCTTGTTCATCCATTTTTAGGGTGACGGCGCAGATTTCTAACAAAGCATCGGTTTTTGCGTTAAATCCTGCGGTTTCTACGTCTACAACAACAGGAAAATAGCCGCGGAAACGGGCTTTAAGGCTATTTGGATCGAGATCTTGGCTCATGCAGTCGTCACTTTACTAGGAAGAATAAAAGCGTGATTATCGCAAATCGCGGCGTTAAGCTAAAGTCGGCGTGACTCACGTCGATATCTTAAGTTACACACTGCGCTAAAGCGTAAAGAGAGTATGATGCGAAAATCGGTTTTTAGGACAATGAGTCGCCCGTCGGTGTTCGGGATAGTGTTTGCAGTCTGCGGGCTATGGCTGGCGTTACCCGCATGGGCAAATAAGCTTTACGTCGCGCCGTTAGGGGAATCCAACTGGACGGTCACCATAGATACGCCGATTGAGTGTCGCTTGGAGCACACCATTCCTCGTTATGGGCAAGCCTCATTTACCTCTCGCGCCAGTAAAGAGATGAATTTAGACTTTGAACTGGATATGCAGCGTCCGATGGGAAAAACCGCAGACGTTTCTTTGCTCTCTATGCCCGCAGACTGGATGCCTGGTGAGCCGGCGAAATATATGGATCAACTGAAGTTCTTCAAGCAATTTGATGGTTATGTTGGCGGACAAACGGCGTGGGCGATGCTCAGTGAGTTAGAAGACGGGCGGTTCCCTACCTTTAGCTTTCAAGATTGGCAACGACAACAGCAGCGTGTTGATATTGCGCTGTCTGCGGTGGCGTTTGGTGCGCCATATCATGAGTTTAGCCGTTGCTTAAATAGCCTACTGCCGTATGCGTTTGAAGATATTTCATTTACGGTGCTGCGGTATCAGGAAAACAGTGATGAATTGACGAAGGCGAGTATGCAGCGCCTGACACAGATCGCAGAGTTTGTTCGTTACAGTGATGATATCGATCTTATCCTTGTGGCAACGTATTCGGACTCCCGCGGAACACGTGCCGCTAACCAGCAAATGTCTGAGCGGCGCGCCAAAAAGCTACGCGACTATTTTACGTCTCTTGGCCTTCCTGAAGATAGGATTACGGTAGAAGCCTATGGTGAGCGACGTCCAATTGCGGATAATGAAGATCCGATAGGGCGAAGTAAGAACCGACGCGTGGTGATCTCTTTGGGACGGACCTTGCTGTAGCCCTGATTGAATGTCAAAAAGCCCAGCATGACCGCTGGGCTTTTTCTATTCTTACCACTGCGTAAATCGTGGTAATTAACCGCGTGAGTTAGCCGTTTAGGCCGGCAGACGCGCTTTTGTTCTGGATCAGCTCGAGCTTGTAACCGTCTGGGTCAGTCACAAAAGCAATTTCAGTACTGCCACCTTTTACTGGACCTGGCTCACGGGTAATGTTTCCACCAGCCTGACGGATTTGCTCACAGGTCGCGTAGATATCGTCGACACCAATGGCGATATGACCAAACGCGTTGCCATGGTCATAGTTGCTCTCGCCCCAGTTATAGGTGAGCTCAATCACCGCCCCTTCAGATTCATCACTATAGCCGACAAAAGCCAAGCTATATTTATACTGCTCATTTTCATTGGTGCGCAGTAGGCGCATTCCCATCACCTCGGTGTAGAACTTGATGGCGCGATCAAGGTCTCCTACACGGATCATGGTATGTAAAATTCTGCCGTTCGACATGACGTTGCTCCTTTTTTCGTTTACCAGTCACTAACCTGTAGCGGTTAGCTTTCGGGGTAGACTTTCTCTTTGTATTCACACAGATCTTCAATGATGCAACTCCCGCAGCGCGGCTTGCGCGCCAGGCAGGTGTAGCGTCCATGCAGAATAAGCCAATGATGAACATCAACTTTGAATTCTTTTGGCACCACCTTAAGCAGCTTTTCTTCTACGTCGTTCACGTTTTTGCCCACAGCAAACTTGGTGCGATTGGAGACGCGGAAAATATGCGTATCGACTGCAATAGTGGGCCAACCAAATGCCGTATTGAGTACCACGTTGGCCGTTTTACGCCCGACACCGGGAAGGGCTTCCAAGGCTTCTCTGTTTTCAGGCACTTCGCCTTGGTGTTTTTCGACCAAGATGCGACAGGTTTTAATCACGTTTTCTGCTTTTGAGTTAAACAGCCCGATGGTCTTGATGTACTGTTTAACGCCTTCAACGCCTAAATCCAGTAACCCCTGTGGTGTATTGGCTACCGGATAGAGCTTTGCCGTGGCTTTATTTACGCTCACGTCTGTTGCTTGTGCTGAGAGTAACACTGCAATAAGCAACTCAAAAGGAGTTGACCAGTTCAACTCCGTTTGAGGGTTAGGGTTATTGTCTCTCAGCCGTTCTAGTATCTCTTGACGCTTTTGTTTATTCATCGTGCTACTCAGTTACTGATTCCCTGTGATGCGCGCTCGCTCGATAACAGGTTTTTGGTCTTTTTCTGTTTTGCTGGCCAAGTGCTTATCAATAATATTTTTCAGCGCAATGAGAAACCCGACCGCAAGGAAAGCGCCGGGGGGCAAAATGGCGAGCAAAAAGCTGGTGTCAAATTGAAAAATCTCAATTCTTAGCGCAGCAGCCCAATCCCCGAGCAATAGGTCAGCACCATCAAATAAGGTGCCGTTGCCCAGTATTTCGCGGATGGCGCCAAGAATCACGAGAGCGGCTGTCATTCCTGTCCCCATCCAAAAGCCATCACTGATTGACAGTCCCACCGGGTTTTTAGAGGCAAAGGCCTCTGCACGACCAATAATGATGCAGTTGGTGACGATTAATGGGATAAAAATCCCTAGCGATTGATAAAGGCCAAAGGCATAGGCATTCATCACCAACTGAACACAAGTTACCAATGAGGCAATGACCATCACGAAAATCGGGATGCGGACCTCTTTGGGTACCCAATCTCGAATCACAGATACAATGAGGTTTGAGCCGACGAGAACCGCGAGGGTCGCCACCCCCAATCCGAGGGCATTGGTGACGGTTGCTGATACCGCCAACAGCGGGCATAGGCCTAAAAGTTGTACGAAGGCTGGGTTGTTACTCCACAAGCCGTTTTTCATCAACTCTTTATGGGCGGTGTTCATCATTGACCTCCACAATTAACGGGCTGATTGATCAGTACATCTTGATTCTGGCTGACAAACCAAGCTGCCTTTTTCACCGCTTTTACCACGGCTCGAGGCGTGATTGTCGCGCCGGTAAATTGGTCGAATTGTCCGCCATCTTTGCGCACGGCCCACCGATTATCGTTCTCTGCCGTCACTTTTTTACCCGCAAAGCTTTGAACCCAATCTGAAACACGAATATCGACTTTATCACCCAGCCCTGGTGTTTCATTGTGGGCAAGAACACGCACACCCAACACGTTATGGCTGGTGGCATCCATCCCAATGAGCACGCTAATCGCGCCATTGTAACCATCGGGAGCAATGGCTTGAATGGCCACTGCGGTGACTGTGTCATTTTGGGTGGCAACGTAAAAAGGCTGTGCTTCGTCGGTACCTAATGCATCGGTATTTTGAATCAAGCGACAGGTCTTGTGTAAGGCGTTGTCGTGCATCGATTCAGGGATCACTTGGTTCAGGGCCTTCGCCAACTGTCTTTGTTGTTGCTCTTGAATCGTGTCTTCGGTGAGCGCATGTGTAATAGCAACTAACGCGGTGGAGAGCAGTGCCGCTATCGCAAGGATCCCACCGTGTTTGCGAATGGTTTCAATCATGATTGTGACTTCTTCTCTGCACGTTTATGGGTGTGGCCATAGGTACGTGGTTTGGTGTAATAATCAATCAAAGGGACGCACAAGTTGGCGATAATCACGGCGAAAGCCACACCGTCTGGATAACCGCCCCAAGTACGAATTAAGAAAACCAATACCCCAATAATACCGCCGAACCACAAACGCCCTTTATCAGTGGTGGAGGCAGAAACTGGATCCGTGGCAATAAAAAAGGCGCCGAGCATGGTTGCCCCCGACAAGAGGTGAACGAGCGGAGAGGCTAATTGGTCGGGTGCGATCAAATGGCCGATTAAAGCGCATGTCAGCAAGGCGGAGAGCATGGCAACTGGAATATGCCAGTTGATGATGCCACGTTGAATTAGCACCAATCCGCCCACCAAATATAGGGCATTTACCCATGCCCACCCTTCGCCAGCAATGGCACTGAAAATAGGCTGTTGAAGCGCTTCGCTGACCGTTTTACCTCCAGCGAGTGCTGTTTTAATCGTATCGAGAGGCGTGGCCATAGTGACGCCATCAGCGGTCATGCGTAATTGGTTAACGCTAAAGCCGTCTAAGGTGAAACCACTGAAAATTGCAGATAAAGCATCGCCTAAGGTGAGTGGATAGGCGGCGAGGCTCTCTGGCGGAAGCCAAGTGGTCATTTGCACAGGAAATGAGATCAAAAGCACCACATAGCCAACCATGGCAGGGTTGAATAGATTCTGTCCCAAGCCGCCATAAATATGCTTCGCTACAATGATTGAAAACAGCGTACCAATCACGATGACCCACCAAGGCGCGAGCGGTGGAATGGCCACAGCGAGCAGAAATGCAGTGAGTAGCGCACTATTATCACGCAAATAAGCAAGCGGGGGGCGTTGACGAAGTCGCATAACGACCGCTTCAGCTGCCCATGCTGTCGAGATGGCAAGTGCCAACTGAATGATGACTCCCCAACCAAAGAAGTACCACTGGGCCGCCAAACCAGGTAGCGCACACAGAAGGACTGTAAGCATGATTTGACTGGTTGAGCGCTTGTTGTGGGCGTGCGGAGAGCTAGCAATAAAAAACGCCACGGCAATTATTCCTTATCTTCACTGGTTTGTTGGGCAGCTTTTCTCGCTTTAGCGCGCGCAACGGCGGCTGCGACAGCTGCTTTCTTGTCGTTTTGTGGCTCAGCGGATGGTGTAGACGCTTGATGACTCGCCTCACTATCCGTTGATTGCTGTGCTGCTTTACGCGCTTTGGCACGGGCAACGGCCGCTGCGACTGCAGCTTTTTTATCACCCGCATCAGTGCTGTCTGGTGTCGCGGAAGCGGGTTTAGCAGGCGCATCGGATTGCTCAGCCGCTTTGCGTGCTTTGGCGCGGGCAACGGCCGCGGCCACCGCAGCTTTTTTATCACCCGCATCGCTGCTTTCCGGTGCCGCGGAAGCGGGTTCTGCAGGCGCATCGGATTGCTGTGCTGCTTTACGGGCTTTAGCACGGGCGACGGCTACGGCCACCGCAGCTTTTTTATCACCCGCATCGCTGCTTTCCGGTGCCGCGGAAGCGGGTTCCGGAGGCGCATCGGATTGCTGTGCCGCTTTGCGCGCTTTGGCACGGGCGACGGCCGCTGCGATCGCCGCTTTTTTATCACCCGCATCAGTGCTGTCTGGTGTCGCGGAAGCGGGTTCCGAAGGCGCATCGGATTGCTCAGACGCTTTGCGTGCTTTGGCACGGGCGACGGCTGCTGCGACTGCAGCTTTTTTATCACYYGCATCRGTGCTGTCTGRTGTCGCRGAAGCGGGTTTCGCAGGCGCATTGGATTGCTCAGCCGCTTTGCGTGCTTTGGCGCGGGCGATGGCAGCGGCGACTGCATCTTTCTTTTCGCTGTTTTGCTCTGCGTCTACAGGCGTTGCGGCAGCTTTTGCTGCTTTTCGCTCACGAGCCTGCTGCTTGCGTGCCTCTCGCAGCTTCATCATTTCGCTGTTGTCGGGTGTTTCTTGTCCCGCCTTAGCGGCTTCCGCTTGTTTTGCTTTAGCGCGAGCAATGGCTGCTGCAACGGCAGGTTTTACGTCACTGTTTTGCTGGGCGGCTTTTTTCGCTTTAACACGCTCAACAGCAGCTGCGAGCGCATCATTGTTACCTGCATTCTGCTGAGCGGCTTGCTTACGGCGTTCTGCAGCTTGGCGGTGTCGCTCTTCACGCTCTTGCTTTTCGCGCTCCATACGTGCTTTTTTGGCCTCAAAGCGCTGACGTGCACGCTCGGCGGCCTCTTTCTCTGCTTCTATTTCACGTATTTCAGCTTTTGCTTGGCGATAGTATTGCACCAAGGGGATTTCGCTTGGGCACACGTACGCACAAGCTCCACACTCGATACAGTCAAATAAATCGTAATCTTGGCATTTGTCGTAGTCTTGATCTTTGGCGTACCACTGCAATTGCTGAGGAAGTAAATTAACAGGGCAGGCATCAGCACAGGCGCTACAGCGAATACAGGCCATTTCCTGTTGAGCTGGGGCGATTTCTCGGCGAGTGGGGACCAATATACAGTTAGTGGTTTTGGTCACAGGAACCTCGTCATGAGGTGCCGTAAAGCCCATCATAGGGCCGCCGATAATCACACGGGGTAATTTTTTATCTTGCTTGTAGCCATGCTGGGCAAGCAAAAACGCAATGGGTGTACCTAATAATGCCCAGCGGTTCTGCTGCGTTTGTAACGTTTTCCCTGTAAGGGTGACCACACGTTGAATCAAGGGCTCGCCATCGATCACCGCACGCTTAATCGCGTAGGTCGTTCCGATGTTTTGCATCAGCACACCAATACTGGCGGGAAACGCTTTGGCCGGTACTTCCTTACCCGTGATCAGTTTGATCAGTTGCTTTTCACCACCTGATGGGTACTTGGTGGGCACCACTTGAATTAAGATCTCTTGCTCAGCTTGTGCTGCCGCTGCTTTTAATGCCGCGATGGCCTCGGGTTTATTGTCCTCAATACCAATCACGGCAAGTTTTGGTTTGACAATATGCATGAGGATCTGGGTGCCGGTGATGATTTCGTTGGCACAATCTTGCATCAAACGATCATCTGCCGTGATGTAAGGCTCGCACTCTGCCGCATTGATAATCAGGATCTCGGTGCGGGCGACGCCACTTTGTAATTTGCGTGCAGTCGGGAAGCCTGCACCTCCCATGCCGGCAATACCCATGGCACGAATGTGGTTGATCAGTTGTTCTGGAGCTTGTTCGCGATATTGTCGTAAATGTGGCTTTGGTCCCCAAGTATCTTTGCCATCCGGTGCGATAACCACACATTGATCCGATAAGCCCGATGGGTGCGCGATGGTTCTCTCTTCAATCGCGATCACTTTTCCTGACGTTGGGGCATGGATGGGAACGCATTGCTGCATATCGGCTTCGGTCAGTGGTTGGCCGGCTAAGACCTGATCGCCAACCTTGACCAGAAGTTTACCCTTGCTGCCAATGTGTTGTTTAAGCGGAAGCACCAAGGTTTCTGGCATGGCTACCGGTAGAATGGCACTGTGATTGGACTGTTTTTTGTTTTCAGGAGGATGAATGCCGCCATGGAAGTCCCAAACTTGGCCGTGTTTGATTTGCTCAATAAGGCTTAACATCAAGCTTGTGCTCCCTGTTTATTTGTTACGTCAACCACAGGAATTTGTTCCAGTTTCCACTTCCAAGTCTCCGGTGTGTCTTGTACCGGAATCATTTCAATACAATCCGTGGGGCAAGGGGCTACACACAGGTCACAACCGGTACAGTCTTGCTCGATAACGGTATGCATCGCTTTTGTGCTACCCACGATGGCATCCACTGGACAGGCTTGGATACACTTGGTGCACCCAATACAGTCTTCTTCGTGGATAAAGGCGACTTTTTTGACGCTTTTTTCTTCGTCATGCGCCAGTTCTGTTGCTTCGACCCCCATCAAGTCGGCTAAGTTCTCAATGGTTTGTTGGCCGCCTGGCGGGCACTTATTAATATCGTCGCCGTTTGCAATGGCCTCGGCATAAGGACGGCAGCCCGGATAGCCACATTGGCCGCATTGGGTTTGGGGTAAAATCGCGTCAATTTGATCCACGATTGGGTCGGCATCCACTTTAAAGCGGATCGACGCAAAACCGAGGATGGCACCAAAGATGGCTGCCAGTGCCGCAAGAACCACAACGGCAATAACAATTCCACTCATGACAACTTCACCAATCCTGTAAAGCCCATAAAGGCGAGAGACATTAACCCGGCCGTGATCATTGCCACGGAGGCGCCACGAAATGGAGCGGGTACGTCAGCGGCCGCAATACGCTCACGCATGGCAGCAAAAAGCACTAGCACCAGCGAGAAACCACAGGCCGCGCCGAACCCATAGATGATGGACTCGATAAAGCTGTGTTGTTGCTTGATATTAAGCAGTGCGACCCCAAGAACGGCACAGTTCGACGTAATTAAAGGCAGGAATACGCCGAGCAAGCGATACAGAGTGGGGCTGGTTTTGTGCACCACCATTTCGGTAAATTGCACAACAACCGCGATGACCAAGATAAAACTCAGTGTTCGCAGATAACCCAGCTCAAGTGGGACCAGTATATAGGTTTCAACCAAATATGAGCTCACCGAGGCAAGGGTCAGTACAAACGTCGTTGCGAGACCCATACCTATTGCAGTTTCCAGTTTTTTTGAAACGCCCATAAATGGACACAGGCCCAAAAACTCCACCAGTACGAAGTTGTTGACCAATACCGTGCCCACTAAAAGCAACAAATACTCAGCCATGCTGTTTAATCATTTAATGTTTTTGTGATCTGCCTATTATCGGCCTTTGGCGCGGCTATAACAACCGCTGTAAAGCAGGGTTTTTGTGTTGGCTCGTGTAAGGACTGCGTAACGGACCATCACAACGCTTACTTGAGGGTAGTGGATGGAACAATAAGACGATCAGTTTTGTGGTGGAGCAAAAAAGCGCAGCGGCTTGGAGAGTGATTGAGAAAGTCCTGCGACATAATCTGCGTAGCAGATAGATTAAACACTTACAGACAGTCTCAATGTGATAAGGAAGGTGGCTCCCCCTGCGGGAGTCAACGGGGACGCCATGTAATGGACGCCTAGTCCTGCGACATAATCTGCGCAGCAGATAGGATAAACACTTACAGACAGTATCGATGTGATAAAGAAGATGGCTCCCCCTGCGGGAGTCAACGGGGACGCCTAGTCCTGCGACATAAACTGCGCAGCAGATAGGATAAACACTTACAGACAGTATCAATGTGATAAAGAAGGTGGCTCCCCCTGCGGGAGTCAACGGGGACGCCTAGTCCTGCGACATAATCTGCGTAGCAGATAGATTAAACACTTACAGACAGTATCGATGTGATAAAGAAGATGGCTCCCCCTGCGGGAGTTAACGGGGACGCCTAGTCCTGCGACATAATCTGCGCAGCAGATAGGATAAACACTTACAGACAGTCTCAATGTGATAAGGAAGGTGGCTCCCCCTGCGGGACTCGAACCTGCGACATACGGATTAACAGTCCGCCGTTCTACCAACTGAACTAAGGGGGAACAGATTTTTTGTAATTGGCTCCCCCAACTGGACTCGAACCAGTGACATACGGATTAACAGTCCGCCGTTCTACCAACTGAACTATGGGGGAATTGCTTTTCAAGAATAACGTTCACCATGTGGTGAAAAGTGGCTCCCGCTCGGTACTCAACGGGGACGCCTAGTCCTGCGACATATTCTGCGTAGCAGAAGTGGTACAGGTAATGCGCAACGCATAGCTTTTCACAAAAATTGGCTCCCCCTGCGGGACTCGAACCTGCGACATACGGATTAACAGTCCGCCGTTCTACCAACTGAACTAAGGGGGAATTGCCTTGAAAGCGGGGCGAATCTTAGCGAGCAGATTTAGGGGTGTCAACGGGATGCAGTGAAGAATTTTGACCTTTTTGACTGAATGCTGAAAAGGTAAACGCTATATGTTGACAATTCGCGCAAAGCGGTAAGTTTTGCAGCTTTGGCTTGCATGGTATGTCTTGACTTGTGAGAAGGCAGAGTACGCAAGGCCTCTGTAGAGTTACCCACAAATTCTGTGGATAAGTGTGTGTGCAGATCTTGAGGAAATCATTATAGTGTTGATTTTATGCAATTGATCATAATTAAACTTATATGGTTAACCTATAGAGCACTGAAATTTCGCGATTTTTAATTTTTGAAGAGTGATGAAAACGAAGAACGGTGCGTGTTTATGCACGGTATGAAAAATAAACGATGAGTGAATAGCGGGGATAGATTATCGAAAACATCGATGATTTTGCCTAGATACTGGCGTTTTGAAAGTGCCTTTAGCGGGGATTTCCTAAAGCGGATAGACAGTCTATCTAGGTCGTTTTTTAAGGTCAACGTTTATGGATAAAAAGATCGATTTGTCGTTCGCTTTGGTAAAATGGCTCGACAGATTGACTCGACAAAGTGAGTCCGGACAATAGCGTGA
The DNA here is from genome assembly GCF_001996085.1 of Salinivibrio sp. PR5. Classification (NCBI taxonomy): domain Bacteria; kingdom Pseudomonadati; phylum Pseudomonadota; class Gammaproteobacteria; order Vibrionales; family Vibrionaceae; genus Salinivibrio; species Salinivibrio sp. PR5. Next base: position 6,848 of record NZ_MUFK01000002.1, on the reverse strand, counting down.
TTGGCTTGTGGCCCAAAAGGATAGCTTCATGAGTAAAACATTTTCTCTTCGTTCTTCATTCCAACCATCCGGCGATCAACCAGAAGCAATCCATAAGTTATGTGAAGGGTTGGAAGCTGGTCTTGCGCATCAGACCTTGTTAGGGGTCACGGGGTCGGGAAAAACCTTCACCATGGCGAATGTGATTGCTGAGCTTAACCGTCCGACCATGATTCTCGCCCCTAACAAAACATTAGCAGCGCAACTTTATGGAGAGATGAGAGAGTTTTTCCCTGATAATGCGGTTGAGTATTTTGTTTCCTACTACGACTACTATCAGCCGGAAGCCTATGTGCCCTCTACTGATACTTTTATTGAGAAAGATGCATCCATAAACGATCACGTAGAGCAGATGCGACTCTCTGCAACAAAAGCGCTGATGGAGCGACGCGATGTGGTAATCGTGGCTTCTGTGTCAGCTATTTATGGTTTGGGGGATCCCGATTCCTATTTAAAAATGATGCTGCATATTCGCCGAGGCGACTTGCTCGATCAGCGTACTATCTTAAAGCGGCTCGCCGAGCTTCAGTATACGCGCAACGATCTCGCGTTTGAGCGTGGCACGTTTCGAGTGCGCGGTGAAGTCATTGATATTTTCCCCGCCGAGTCTGATCAAGATGCCATCCGCGTTGAGCTATTTGATGATGAAGTTGAAACCATTAGCGTGTTTGACCCCTTAACTGGCCAAGTCAGTGCTAGAGATATTCCGCGGTGTACGATTTATCCCAAAACGCATTATGTCACACCACGAGAGCGGATTTTGGATGCGGTCGAGAAAATCAAGGTTGAGCTTGCTGAGCGGAAAAAGTATCTGCTCGACAATAACAAACTTCTTGAAGAGCAGCGCATTACTCAGCGGACGCAGTTCGATATCGAAATGATGAACGAGTTGGGTTATTGCTCAGGGATTGAAAACTATTCGCGCTATCTGAGTGGACGCGCTGAGGGTGAGCCACCTCCGACGCTGTTCGATTATCTGCCTGCGGATGGACTTTTGATTATCGATGAGTCGCACGTGACTGTCTCTCAAATTGGGGCGATGTTTAAAGGCGACCGCTCAAGAAAAGAAACTCTCGTGGATTATGGCTTTAGGTTGCCATCAGCACTTGATAATCGCCCGCTAAAATTTGATGAGTTTGAAGCCCTGGCACCGCAAACGGTCTATGTCTCCGCAACGCCGGGTAATTATGAGCTTGAGAAGTCCGCGGGGGATGTGATTGATCAAGTGGTGCGTCCTACCGGCCTGATTGACCCTGAGATTGAGGTACGGCCTGTCGCGACGCAGGTCGACGATTTGCTTTCCGAGGTTCGAGCACGCCGAGAACGCGACGAGCGGGTGTTAGTGACTACGCTCACCAAACGCATGGCCGAAGATCTGACTGAATATATGCAAGAGCATGGTGTTCGCGTTCGGTATCTTCATTCTGATATTGATACGGTGGAACGTATGGAAATCATTCGTGACTTACGCTTGGGTGAGTTCGACGTATTGGTCGGGATTAACTTGCTTCGTGAGGGACTCGATATGCCAGAAGTGTCACTGGTCGCTATTTTGGATGCCGATAAAGAAGGCTTCTTGCGCTCGGAGCGTTCTTTGATTCAAACCATTGGGCGGGCGGCGCGTAACCTCCATGGTAAAGCGATTTTATATGGCGATAGTATTACAAAGTCGATGAAGCGCGCGATTGATGAAACCGAGCGACGTCGAGCTAAACAAATTGCCTATAATAATGAACATGGCATCACCCCGCAGAAACTGAATAAAAAAGTCATGGACGTGATGGAAATGGCGGCGGGCAAACGCGTGAAGAAAGGTAAGCCAGCCATGAAGTCGCTTCGCGCTGTGGCAGAGCCGGATGCAGATTATACACTGCAATCGCCTCAAGCCATTGATGCTCAGATTAAGAAGCTGGAAGGACAGATGTATGAAGCGGCGCAAAACTTAGAGTTCGAAAGCGCGGCACAATTACGCGATCAAATTCAAGTGCTGCGAGAGCAGTTTATCGCGAATAGCTAAATAAAAAAAAGCCAACCTAAAACGACAGGTTGGCTGTAGTGTTTCAGTGAGCATGTACTCACAAACAACGTCAGTTGGCTAGGTGACCCCAAAAGGGTCATCCTCTATTATGCATTCAGCGTGCCAACTATTATAATGCGGCTTTACATGGACAAACCGTGTGGTTTTAGTGAGTTGTTATCATTAAGCTGCAAATGTGATTGCATAATGCAACGCATTTCGCATACGCTCGTGCGATCATCATGAGCGTGACGCATAACAATTTCATCGATTATGGGATGCGAGACGCCACCCTCGGAGGACAAATGCCAACACTATCAAACAGTAAACGCATACTGATGGTAGAAGACACCGCGTCAGTGGCTGCCCTTTACAAATCTTACCTAAACCCACTTGATGTGGAGGTAGAGATCGTTGGTACGGGTCAGGAAGCGTTGAATTTCTTTGCACAACAGGGGGATCAGCTCGCGCTAATTATACTCGATCTTCGGTTACCGGATATGTCGGGGATCGACGTATTGGCTCATGTCCGCGCGAATGCGCCAAGTTTACCGGTGATCATTATGACCGCGCATGGGTCTATTGACGCGGCGGTGGATGCGATGCGCAATGGTGCCAACGATTTTCTGATCAAGCCGTGTGAAGCAGATCAACTTAGGGTGACGGTGAATAAATCACTCAAGCCAAAAGTAGCGAGTCAATCGCAGTCTGAACGGCAAGAGGGAGAATATCATGGCTTCATCGGTCGCAGTTTACCCATGCAAGCGGTCTATCGGGTTATAGAATCGGCGGCGCCCAGTAAAGCCACCGTCTTTATTACCGGGGAAAGTGGTACGGGTAAAGAAGTGTGTGCTGAAGCCATCCATGCGGCAAGTACGCGCAGCAATAAACCCATCATTGCCTTGAACTGTGCGGCGATTCCTAAAGACTTGATTGAAAGTGAGCTATTTGGTCACGTGAAAGGCGCGTTTACAGGTGCAGCGGCTGAGCGTGATGGGGCAGCTGAGTTAGCGGATGGCGGCACCTTGTTTTTGGATGAAATTTGCGAAATGGATTTGGATTTGCAATCCAAATTGCTGCGATTTATCCAAACCGGCACATTTCAAAAAGTGGGCTCTTCTAAAGTAAAAAAAGTGGATGTCCGTTTTGTGTGCGCTACAAATCGTGATCCTTGGATAGAGGTTCAGCAAGGAAAGTTTCGTGAAGATTTGTACTACCGACTCCATGTGATCCCTCTCGCGCTTCCACCATTAAGAGACAGAGGCAGTGATGTCCTAGAAATAGCCAATGCCCTGTTGGCGCTGTTTTCTGCCGAGGAAGGAAAAGACTTTTGTCGCTTCAATGAAGCCGTTGTAAAACAATTGCTTGAGTATGATTGGCCCGGAAATGTTCGCCAACTCCAGAACGTAATCCGCAATATAGTGGTGCTGCACAATGGTGAGGAAGTCACTGCCGAAATGCTTCCGCCTCCTTTCGCGCGCGCATCTGGTGTCGAAATTGCATCGTCCCATCCGGACACTCGGTCAGAGGTGGCACTGCAAACGTTGACGGCACGCGAACAGAGTGATGATAACCTGACTGCAATCAGTAAATCGGATATCGAACCGCTGTGGAAAACGGAAAAACGTGCCATTGAAGTTGCGATTGATGCCTGTAATGGCAACATTCCGCAAGCAGCAGGGTTATTGGAAGTTAGCCCCTCGACCATTTATAGAAAATTACAAGCTTGGCAAAAAACTGCGGCGAATTAATGATAGGAAGCGGATGTATGGCCACCACAGTGAACACTGAAACATTACGTCGACTGGCTTTGGAAGTAGGGGAAGATACTGTTACCGTGCTTTTAACGGTATTCAGCGATGAGCTTTCCCAATATCATTCTCAGCTTTCAGGCTCACCGTCTATTGAACAGGTACGAGAAATTAGTCATGCGATTAAAAGCAGCGCCGCCAGCTTTGGCGCAGACGATCTAGCGGAAATGGCCCGTGAGTGTGAATCTCGTGTCCGTCAAGGACAAGATGAATGGATGTCGCATCATTTAGATGAGCTGACCGATATGCTACGCGGCACAGCATCGACATACCGTGACTTAGCTGTTGAGCAGGACTTCATCAATAGCTTGACGTAGTTTGTCTCTGTCATGACGCCAACTGTGATTTGAAGAGGCCAATTGGGCCTCTTTTTGTTGATAACGCTCAGCTAAACTCGCCTCTGCCGTTTCACCCAACACCCAGTCGATGTCTCGTCCGCCCATCGCTCGTTCACACCATGTCAGCATGGTTGCCAAGGACATCGCGCCTGCAGGCCCCAATTCTTTACCGAGGTTACGAATAAAGACGACTTTAGCTTGGCTCTGTTTGAGGGCGCGACTGAGTTCAGGAACCAGCAAAGGGGGCATGACGCTGGTCAGAAAGCTTCCTGGTCCGAGCAAAATGACATCCGCCAACTCAATCGCTTCAACGGCCTCGCGAGTCGCCGGCACTGTCGGTGATAAGAATAGTCTTGAGGGAGGTTGCGGGAGTTCATCAATGTGGGTTTCTCCAGCCACCGTCTCCCCATCGGCAGTTAGCGCAGCGAGATCAGACGGGTGCTCTGACATAGGGAGAATATGTGTTTTTACATTCAGCAAATCACGGATCAACTGAATGGCTTCGAGCGGGCGAACCGACAGGTTATCTAATGCAGTTAGGATCAAGTTCCCGAGGTTGTGACCGTTTAATTCCCCTTTACCTTTAAAGCGGTACTCAAAGAGCATGGAGCCGACAGACGGTTCTGTGATGAGTTGATTAAGACAGTTACGCATATCTCCCCATGCTATCCCGCCTTGGCAAGCACGGATACGGCCCGTCGAACCGCCGTTATCTGTGGTAGTCACTATACCCGTGACACGACTGCCATGCTCGCTTAGCGCTGACAGCACGCGGCCAAGTCCGTGTCCGCCACCAATGGCGACAATGCGGGTTGTTCGATCATAAAGAGGCGATAAGGTCATGAGTAACCGTTCGATGTGCTATGTACGTAAACGCTGAGTTTACTGAATAAGTGACCGAAAGTGTAAAAGTCAGGGCAGGGTTTTGTGAATTGGCAATAAAAAAGGGTAACTGTGGTGGTTACCCTTGCCTATAAAACCACCAAATTTTAAGTGAATAGGCCAAATCGCAAGGTAGCACTAAAAATAGGGGGATAAAGAGATGACGCTCGACACGTCACCGCTTTTGCGTTTGTTTGGCCGCGTTAATGCGGATCTTGCATCATGCTAAGAAGGTAATCCCGCGTGGTGCCACAAGAGTTGTTGGCCATCAGCTGCTGTTTCTCTGTAGTAGGAAGTGGCAGCAATTCTAGCCAACGCTGACACAGCCAGCTCAGGTTAGAAAACTCGGTTTGGCGGTGCATTTTTTGCAACTCTGGATACCGTTCAAACATCGACTGTAATCGCTCGACAAGGGGTTGGCTTTGGTCGTCTACTTGACAATCCGGCCAGCGAGGCAGTGCGCTCACAGAAGCAAACAGCATCTCGCTCTGTTGTTGGTTAAAAGTTTGGATCGAAAAACGTGCAGTGCCGCGGGCGGTGACAACTAAGCATCCATCTTCCTGGCTGGTGGTGAAGTCTTCGATATCGACAAAGGTGCCAATATTGGTGTGTTGCCATTGGCTGTTGCTGTCCGCCATACACACGCCCAACGGTAACCCATGCTTCATGGCGAATACGAGCGTATTCAGCGCATTGCCCGCAGGGATACGAAGCGGAATTCTACCTCCAGGTAGAATGTGGCGGTCGTTAAACAAAATCGGTGTAGATTGAGCCATAATGCACCCCCTGACGAGCAAATAAATCGGTCTAGTAATCTAGATACTGCAAAAGGGGTGCCCACTTTTCTAAATGCCCATGTATCCTAGTAAGGACAAGGGAAGCCGGTGTTTTTAAGACAAGTAGAATCGGTTTAGTCGCATTTTGCGACGCAAATGTATGAGCTTTTGTACTATTCTGCAATGACGCTTATGAAGACGGTTGGCGACTCCACTTGCTGAGTTGACGATAACACTGAGTTTCGGCGCGATTGAGCTCGTCCATGATGGCTTGGATGTCTTCTTGTTGTTGCTGCAAGCGACGTTGACGTTGCTGAATGGCATGAATCATTTGTTGGAGTGCGCGTGGTGTGTTTTTTTCCGCGTCGTACAGTTCAAAAAGCTCTCTCATTTCTGCCAAAGAAAAGCCGAGGCGTTTTCCCCTCACAATAAGAGACAGGCGTAAATAGTCTTGATATCGATATAAGCGCTGCTGACCTTTACGCTCAGGCGCGATTAATCCTTCAGCCTCATAATAGCGAATGGCTCGATGTGACAGGCCAAAGAGTGTTGCCAGTTCAGAAATTTTGTAGCGATGGTTGACCGAGGTTGCCATGGCATCAATGTCCCTATTGTTGCACGTTGCTGCATAGTAACCGAGCTCAGCGACATCGCAAGGTATGGCGTCGGTATTTTTGGATAAAAAAATAGCCTCCGAGGGAGGCTATTAATTATTTACTTTCACTCGCAACTGTTAGCTGTCGCGTTGTGGTTTTTTACCCTTATTTGGGTTGTAACCATGACGAACGCGCGCGCACAGTGGGCGAGAGGTTGAACCTTGTGGTCTCATTGTCAGTTGTAGCTCTTTGTCGGAAGTGAAAACTGTGATGGTGTCGGGAACAACTCACCATCACGTGTATGATGGGCTAGATGTAATCGAATAACAATCTTATTTGCTCAAAAAAGCAACGATATTGGTATTTGGTCTAAACAGAGACTTATTATC